>JBGTMK010000356.1:0-18885 GCA_041743605.1 Nostoc sp. | reverse complement strand
TGGTAATTTCTGGCTCCCAATCAGCGCCGCCTAAGTCATTAAAATATTCGCGTACAATTTTATTGTGATTGAGTCTGATCATGTCTTGCAGATGCTCAAATGGTGAGAATCCTTGGGGTAAAGCCATATCTTTATATAGTTTTATTCATTAGCATTAAAGGTATCCAAAGCATTAAAAGTAGTCGCTTTAGATAATTCTTTTTCAGCGATTTTTTCAGCTTTTAAAATATCTGGCTCTGGTTCTGGAGTAGATTTATTTGCAGGTTTATCATCCTCTTGAAATGCTTTAATAAACTCTGTACTTGCGTTTGTGGTTTCTGTCACGGCGTTGATAACATCCAGAGGGGCTTGAGTAACCATTTGAATGGTTGATGCTCCTGCTTGTAAATTCTCTAATCCTTGAGTAATGCGATTGAACTTTGGCTGTGGGTTCATCCAGCCATAGGCATTTTCGAGGACTTCCCCAGCGTTACGAAGTGCATTGCCAATTTTACCTATCCTGCCTACTGTAATCTCCAAAGCATTAAGGATAGTAGAAGCTAAATTCTGGAAAAAATTAATCACATTAGTAGTTGCCTGATATATCCTATTAGCTTTAGCCCAGGCTTCTTTTAAGCTAGTATAATTATCGGCTCCAATTGCACCTTTGATTAAATTCTCAATACCACCGGATATAACGCTACCTAAATCAAAAGAAGATCCATCTTCTTTTTTTAGTCCAATTAAAGTAAGCACGTTATTAATCGCACCTAACAAAGTTTGTCCAATGTCATTACTTAGCATCAAAGCATTGTGAACTGTGGCTGCAAAAATTAAGATATTAAGTACTCTATCCAAATGCATCCAATCAGCAAATCGTGTTAGCTTTCCTGCTATTCCGCCAACAAGTTGCTCGCCAAGTTTGCTGTTAACAACATTTAATAGCGCCAAAATTGCCGCATTACTAACCGCCATTACAGCATCATAAATCTGCTTTAGTAATGCAAGAATTGGCGCTAGTGCCGCCATGATCGGCGTTAAAATCGTTGTCCTTGTTGCACTATGCTGAGTAGTGCTATTCAGCCTAGTTTGTGTATGTTGCTGAATAATTAATGCTCGTAAGCTTGCCGCTTCTGCTGGTGACACGTCTATACCATCCCTTCCATTGCGTCCATCTCTACCGGGAAATCCGTTGATTCCGTCTCTACCATCTCTACCGGGAACGCCGGGAATCTGAATAACTTGTGTTATACCTGGCAAACCATCCCTTCCATCACGTCCCGGTCTACCGTCTTTACCGGGTCTTCCGTCTCTACCAGGAATACCAGGAATACCTTTTAATCCCCTTAGATATTTCAGTCCTTGGTAAAGCGACAATGCCGTTAGTCCTACTCCCAAAGCCTCACCCGCTTTACTCAGAGCGCTACTAGCGGCATTCTTAGCAGCATTACCTATGTTTTCAGCAGTAGTTGCTTTTTTGATCGCCGTCGTAGCATTACTGTTAGCAATATTCGCGTTTTGATTTGCGCTATCAGCTGTACTTTGCGCCTTTTGTGCTGTACCTATCGCATTAAAGGCGTCGCTCTGTGCCCTGCTACCAATACTGTAAGCACTGGACGCGAGATTAAAGGCTGAATTACTGATACCAATAGCTTGCTGTGCCATTCCCTTAACGATGTTCACACCAGATGTAAGTTCCGATATTCGATTCTGTAATGTGAACAATCTACCCAGCAATCGAGATACACTTGCGCCGAGTGCCTCAAGCCCCCTTTCTATTGCATCAATACGAGCGCCAAGCACTTCCCTTGTTGCCATGCCGTCAAGGATCGTAAAGATCGTAGCAATGACGTTGAAGATTGATAGTACTTGTCCTGTGAGCTTACCAATACCCGCCAGCGCTTTATTGCTAATGCCTACAGCGTTGGCGGCTTTCGATAATGCCGTCCCAACCGCAGTCTCCACAGCACTGATTGCATTGCCAAGCTTATTTACTTGATTTCCGATACCATTGACGACCCCTCTTAAACCACTGACCGCATCAGCCGTGTTTATGGCATCCTTGGAGGCTTTGGCGGCGGTACTAAGAGCAGTGCCAGCGGTTTTTTTTGTTTGATTAGCAAGACCCTTTGTTAGCTCTGATTCCCTGAGTGCTGTAGTAGCAATATCTTCTACTTGATTGAGTTTTGCGAATGCTGCGTTGGCTTGCTTTTCAAGTGACTCTGCCTTACGTGCTGCATTACCTGCGGCATCAAAAGCAGTATTCCCTACCTTCTTAGCTTCACCAGCAGAACGTGTAGCACCTTGCCCTATCTCCACTCCGGTATCCGCCGTGCTTTGCGCTCGTTTTGCCGCTGCAAGAGCATCAGATGTACTATCGCGCTGTTGCCGTAGTTTATTGTTGATGTCACTAACCGCTTGCTTTTGAGCATTATTAAGGTTTGTTTCTACACCAAAAACCTTCTCTAAGACTGCCTTACTTTGATTAACAGCGCTGGTGATTTGAGGCTGTAATTTATTCGTGATTACCACGCCGCCCGCCGCTACGGCGGTAGCGATATCTGGTTGTAATGCAGCTTTTGTGGTCTGTATAATTCGATTTTCATCTACACGCGGTATATTCGCGATCGCTGCTGCGAGTGCATCGATTTGTGCTTTTAATCCCGCTATTTCAATCCCGATTTGTGAGCATAAATCAGACATTATTCGTTAGTGTTGTAAGCGTGTTTCTGATATTTCTTAACTGTTGGACAACTGAGGCACAATCTAGGCAACAGCCACCACAATCCAAATGATTTGGGGGACAGCCACCAACACATTCCACAGAGTAATTACAATTATTAAAAGTAGCTTCAAAAAGTTTAGTGCCACTATTACCAGTAACTATTATCCTTTTATTATTTGGTGGCAGTGTTTCCACCAAGGTGATGCTACCTGGTATCCATTGCAATGTTGTTGATATATCAGCAGTTAATAGGTCACTCCAAAATGCTGGATTAACTGGAGTGGTATTTCTGAATGAATCGAATATCCTTATCCTATTAATCCCGCCAATAATACCTACTTCAATAGGAAAAAAACTACCGATTCCGCTCCAGCGCAATTGGTCTAAGGGAAAGACCTGGACAGCTCCATTAGTATAAGTAACTCGCAGAATGCCGATAATCCTATATCGTAAATTGATAGCAGTATTCGGCTCGCAGGTAATACTAATGGGTGTATCTTCGTAATCAACCACTACACCATCGGGAAAAGTGACACGTGCTGTATCACCTGTTTCGCAGAAGTTAGTCATTAATAATCATCTGGGTCTAATGTCGAGTTAGCATCTAGTTTCGCCAAGCTAACTGTTATCTGATCGGTGCGATAGGAATCATTATTCACACCCCTAGTAGTGAATGATGAAAATCCATCTGCTACGAGAATAGATTGATCAATATTGGCATCGAAATTGGCTTGAGTAAGGTATGCTTTCGCTTTCAGAAGTAAAGCTACTAAATGTCCTTCAGCTGTTGCCGTTGTAGGCGTTGCTAGTCCGACCGAGGTAAATACGGAATCAGGAATAAATAGCCCGTTACTTGGTGCTGCTGCTGCGCTTGCTAGTCTTACTGTTCCGGTTCCAAGTATTTCTTCTAAAGTTGGTTCTGCCATGAAATCAAGATTTATTTAATGAGGTGAATAAATCCGTTGTATGGCTTAATCAAAATTGTGTAAATGTTCCACTTTTATGTAAAAGTGGTAGTTTTCACAATCTCACAATGCTTACCTAGAGACAATTACAGCAAGTTTACTTATGTACACAATAAAAATGTACCTGTTTTACCCTGCTGCAAGGTAAAACAGGAACTCATGTCAGATTGAATCTAATTAGCATGAGTATCTGTACTGAATCTATTTAAGAAATAAATTATACAAATATTTACAAAAGGTAGAGGACAAAATCGCCTAGAGAGAATAGGCTGAAACCGATCGTTATTCACAAGGCTTACAAATGCAACAGGCGCGATCGCTCTTTTAGGTAAAAGGGCGATCGCGTTTTACTGTTTACATCTCCTCAAACTCACCAAAGTGAGAAGTTACGATCGCGTTCTCAGGAGTGGTGAATATAAAATGGGTGGCAGTGGGCGGATTAGGAATGCTTTTGAGAATACAATCCTCAATCCACTGGTAATCATCATCTCCGAGGATGCGTACCTTAAATTTGCAGGCTTGATTCTCAACTTTGGATTTGAAATATTTTATTACCTTCTCTTGCCATTGCTGAATTACACCGCATTCTACAGACCACCTGGGTAATAGCTTTTTATCTGGGACTGCCTTGATAGTCTTGGTTAAAATCTGTCCGTCTGGCATTTCAAAGGCAAGCCAGATTTTACTATCACCGCTTTTGAATTTGTGATAGGGTTCGGCGCTGACCTGAACCGATCCAAATTCTGAATCTACTTTAAATACAAAAGGTTTTGTGTCGTACAAGCTGTAGTAGCTACATTTCTGAGGTCGAGTGACAGCAGCGCTGCTTACTTCGTCATTGTCATTGTGTACAACATTATTTTCAGTAAAAGTTTGAAAAGTATGTGGATCATGTGGATCATGTGGATCATTGTTGCTATGACTGGGTTCTGGATGATCCACATAGGTTTTTGTATGTGGATCATGTGGATCACTGAATTGCTTAATAGTTTCAAAAGACACCTTGTGCTGTTCTACGTGATCCACATGATCCACATAGGTTTTTGTATGTGGATCATGTTCAAAGTCTTGCTCTGACTGGTTTGATCCACATGATCCACATGATCCACTTGTTTTCGCAACTTTTCTGACCCAAGTTTGTAATGCATGACCATCTATCCACTTTCTCTGTTTGTGCCAGCCGTCGATCTTCATAATCGCTGCTACCCTTTTCTGGGACATTATGTCTTGGCGTCCTGTTTCTATGCCCAACGCGGTAAACAAAATATCATGGGTTGTTACCCAGTCACGACCCCGGACAAATGACAGTACTTTTTCTTCCCACGGATCGGAGGTTTGGTAATCCTTGTTAGCTTCGGCTTGCAGGGCAGACTCTGCACGAGTTAGCCACCACTGATGCCCCATTTGGTAAAGATGGTTGGCCGCGGCCCAAATTAAATCTCGTTCGCGGATCAATTCCTCGATCGGAATTTCTTTAAGGACTGGGACGACGAAAAATCGGCGGCTGCCTGTGGGGTCATTGAGTAATTCTTGCTCGTTTGAGGTGGCGACTAACAGGCAAGCTCTAGGATGCTCTTTAATTTCCCGGTCGTAGGGAATCCGAAACGGATCAACTGTGTTGCTCAAAAATTTCTTGAAGGAGCTAACGTCTTTCTTCTTATATATGTGTTCGATTTCTGCTAGTTCAATTCCCCAGAAGTAATGAAGCTTCATCAACTCATCCTTTTCACTACTGTCGCTCAGTTCGTCGGTAAACCAGTCTGCGCCAAACAGTTCTTTCCAAAATGTGCTTTTCCTTAGTCCCTGTTCGCCAACCAAGACACAAATATCTTCCGCTTTCTCACCTGGTCGTCTGGCTCTGGAGACTGCGGCGATGAGTGATTTTTTGAGGTAAGTGTTATGCAGTGGGTCGTTAGTGCCGAAGTATCTGAAGGCTAGGTTATCCAAAATTGATAAATCTGGACTAGGAAATCGGGCTTCTAAATCGTCTAGATATTCCACTACTGGGTTATAAGCGTTTGTTTTGGCAATCGACATAACTATTGAATGAGCATCGTCTTTTGAAATATCCATGTCAAACTCTAGTGCTATGTAGAGTTTTAATAGGTCTAAATCCATTCGGGAATTGTCAAACTCAATATATTTTTTGAGTGTGTTCAATCGAATGGAATCACCCCATCCCTGGCTGATGATTTTATAGGCGCGAGACATCCTAGATTTTCTCTCTTCGTCATCGAATTCGATTTCTTGAGCTTTTCGCTTTTCATCTAACTCTTTCTTCCACTCTTCGATAGTGGAGGCTTCATCAATTAGTTTTTTGAATTCATCACCACCTTTAGCAGCGATAAAATCATCCATCCCCTTTAGCTCAAGAGATGGCAATGTAACAATCATAACTTTGGAGCCAGTTGCAGATAAATCACGAGCTAGTGATATCAGTGCATATTGGACTGGACGTTTTTCAATGATGTCAGCATCAAATGCTAAGTAAAAAGTCCGACCAAATCCCGCGAATGCTTCCAACCAGTAATGCAATCTACCATTTTTCCTACAGGTGGTAACACCAGGAAGACTGATAGTAGGAATACCCAAAGCTAGCCCTGCACCTGCTTTTTTAGCACCTTCAGTGATGATAACTGGTTGACTTTTATCTTCTATGATTGCTTTCCAAAAGTTCTCAATACCAGTATTCAAAAATAATGGTGCTGTGTTGGCTCCTGTTGCACCTATGTATTTTTGAGGTTTACCTTTTTTGTCAGATGTGGGTGTATCTGGCTTTACTTGAACGCCTTCTAGTGTGTTCTCTCCAGTCAAGGGGTCAATCCCTGAAACACACCATGCAGGTACTAGGTGGTCGGAATGCTTGCGGCGGCTTTTTGTATTTCGATTTAAGACCCTATCGAGTTCTCTAGAATCTTCGATTGTTCGGAAGTTAAGGTCGATTATTGTATCAGAAATAGCACTAGATTTGAACTCTTTCCAGTGGCGTTCTAGTACACCGTTAACAACACTAAGAGTAGATAAAATCATTGCTCTACCCTCCAATTAGTGTTAAAATGTTTGACAACGAAGAAAGATTCCCTAATCTTTCTTAGAAAGTAATTTTTCATACATTAAATCCTTTTGTTTTGACTCTAGTTAATCCCTGGGGTCTTTTTTTTTGCTGTTTTAACAGGATGATAAGCATCTGTTAACTGTTCTTGGAAGTTGGCGATCGCACTCACTTTCTAAAATCATCAGAAGGGGTCGATCGCAATTTCGAGGCAAGCATTAATCCACTGGCTGATGTCGTCAACGGTAGAAAGTGAATTAGTTGATTGCCGCAGCGCTGCTAGCTCGTCGGGGAATCCTCCAGATGCATCCCAGTAAGGGGCGTTGATGTAATGCTGGCAGTATTCGGCGACAAGGCTGATTTCATCGGGGGAAAGTTTTCGATAGCTAAAAAACTTAAAGACTGCCGATCGCAATTCTCCTGATGCCTCATCCTGCCAGTTAAGGGGTAAGCCCATCGGTTGGCGGTAAACATCAGGTATTCGTGATCGCTTGTAGATGATTTCGTCACTCATGGGCGGTTTGCTCTTATCTTTTGGCAGTCAGCTTTAATGCCAGCAATAATCTCTGGGTTGTCTTCAAAAAGCATTGGCAATCCCTGCAAGATAGCGCCTCCCAAGACGGTTGCCTCATGACGTTCTAGTTCTGGATCTAGGGTTTGAAGGTAATCCACGAATTTGTTTAGCTGTTCGCAAGCAATCTCAATGGCATTGTTTAGTTCTGGGGAGGCCATGCCGATCGCTTCTGGGAAGACGACGATCGCAGCTTTTATCTGTTCTTCTGTACTCATTGGTTATTGGGTGTTGGGCATTGGCAACAGCGATCGCACCAAAAACAAGAAGTGCGATCGCTTGGGTTAATCAAGCACGCCGATCGCGTTTTAAATCGCCAATAACTTTTTCTAAAATCCAGTTATCTAATTTGTCTGGGTTTAATTGCTGCTGACGTGTAATCAATCGATTGGCAGCTTCTTCATTGCCGTTGAGTAAATGAAGGAATTCTTTGTACATTGGGCTATTTTTGGATACTGCTTTTACTTGTTTAGGCTGTCTCGTGGCTGTTTTCAAGTCTGGTAATGGCATATCTTTGAGTGGAGACGGAGAAACTTGGGTTTGTGGTTTGAATTGGGGTGGAGGCGGGGGTATTAGTTGTCGGATAGGTTCAGCTTTTGGTTTTGATTTTTCTATACCGTGTTCACTTAGTAGCAATTCGCATTCTGCTATGTCTTGTTGCAAAAGCTCTATAGTTTTCTCGTAGTTGTCTACAGCTTCTTGATATCCGGCTATAGCTTCCTGGTAGCCTTCTACCGCTTCCTGGTATTGGTCTACAGCACGTGTAAACAGTGTTGTAGATTGTGCATATTTCCCCAAAGCCTTCTCTTGTCTAAGCAGCAAGAAGAATGCAATAAATAAAGCGATCGTGAGTAGAATTTCCATAGTGAATTGAGTTGATAGAGCAACTGAATTCACCATCTACGGGTTCCATTGATGCAAGCATCAGGGGATACCCGTATTTTTGTTTAGTTTTGCTTCTTTGTCCGGTCATAACATTTTTTACTCGTTTTACTAATTGACACGATTGAATAAGCCAACCCTCAGCGTAGTAAGCGGTTGTTGAAATATAGGCATCGCCGTCTCTGATTTGTTGTGAGATTCTAGAAAATGAGCGGTGATATTGACCGCTCATGTTGTTTATGGAATTGGCGCTTTTCTCAACAGGTTCTAAAGACCGCTTGATTTGAGCGCCTGTTATGATATTATGACTGTAGAACAAAAAAGGCAACAACTGCCACCTAAATCAGTGTTAAAAGCGCTTAGAGAAAATGCAGGCTTGTCACAGGAGCAACTCGCCGTCTACCTTGGTATCGCCGTTTCCACTCTCAGAAGATGGGAGAACGAGGGGATGGAACCCTCAATGACTAGAAACCAATGGCGACTTTTTTGCCAAAGTGTTGGCGTGTCGTTTGATGAACTGCCTCAGAGTTTAGCTGCTCCTGCTGAAGCTACTGCCTAAGTAGAAAGAAGAGGGCTAACCGTAGACCGAACAAGGCTAGTCAGGGCACAACCCCTGAAATATTGTCGTGCGGATATTTCGCTTTCTAGTTCCAAACCAGGCAGAGATAGCAGCCTGCCAGCACTGAGCGAATACCAAAGACCTGCTAGGGGAAGCGAAAGCTTACAGATGGCAACTGAAAACTTACAAAGGACAACCAAAACTGACAATACGTAGCCTTCATCCATGCTGAATGTATCAAGTAAAACTGCATTTACCCATAAGTCGTAGCGTCGCGGGGTTAGCGGTTCCCATTAAAAATCCAGAGCAAGAAGCCCTGGACATCCTAAATCGAATGGCAAAGAAATCACGTTGAAAGAGTGGACGACATGAATCTAACAGACATCAACCCAGTTGACATCATTACCCACATCAAGCAGAACTTTAACCGCGATCAAGCCGTTGGGTTAAACAGCTTAATATTCCTAGCACTACGGGAAGACACTTCCGTTGCCTGTCAGTGGCGTTCATGGGGTTCTGAGGATATCCCTGATCAGGTCATCGGCTGGTGTGGTCGCATGGACGAACACGACTTATTAGAACTGGCGGCATCGATCGCAAACGGCTTATTAGATGAAGATTTTACCGCAGCGCTCGACACAGAAAACGCTAAAAGACCTACTGTGCAAGCCATTGACGACCAAAATCAACCCACTTTATTGAGCGACTATTAACGCACTATCGAGCAACTAATGAAGCACTCGTGACTAACTAATGAGGCACTATCGACCAACTAATGAAGCACTCGTGACCAACTAATGAGGTATTTGTAACCCACTATGACCGACCAACAGACCACAGATCGAGCCATTACCAACGGCAAATTAGCCAGTAGAACTGAGCGTAAAGGCAAACCGCGAGAGTGGAAAGAAATGGCAGAAGATCCACTTTCCGAGGGGTTCGATGCCCACCAAGCTGAATATGTAGTAGGTAGAACTCAGGTAGGCTTTAGCACCCTAGAACCAGGACAACTGTTTTCTCGCTCCAAAAGCGGTAAAACCCTTTGCGTAAAACTGAATGACGGGCGGGCGGTTTGTCTTGATACCCGCCAAGCCATTGAAGTCAGTCCACAGAAGCGAAAGACTTGGCAAATATGGATTGTAACCAATTTCAACAGCACCACTGCAAGTAAAGCCGATTTTTAAAGGCGATCGCCTTTTCCCAAAAAACGCGATCGCCGTCGTCATGCGGCCACATCAATGAAAACCACACATCCAAAATTATATGCCTGAACAGCCAAATCCCAGTAACGAGATCCATAACGTCGGCTTCCCAGAAGGGCAGCTACTAGGCAATGGAGCCACTGTTGAGGAGTGCGCCGAAATCTCAGCCGCCTACCTCCAGGGAAAATCATTACCCACAAGCGAGAACGAAGTTGTCAATCGAATTAGTGACCGTCTCACAGAAACCAGTGGCTACGGCAAGTACAGCGATTGGGGTGAACAAGAGTGAACCAAGCAATCATTCTTATTTGCACCATAGCCGCTTTAGTAATTGCGATCGCAGCACTGTGTAAGCAAGAGAGTAGTCGCCCTTTCTACCTCAAAATCGAGGTGCAGTATGGCAGATGAGCAAAAAATAGTAGTTGAGGTTCCGAGCGATCGGGGTTATTCCCCGCTTGCTAGTACAGCCGAAATATCTAAACTGGAGGAATTCAAAAAAGGCTGGAGGAACGCGATCGCACTGCCAGACAATCTGCCAGACTTAGCTTATACCCTTGCTTCTACAGTGGCGATTCCCGCTTTGTTAAGTAGCTGTTGGGTGAGTATCCCCTTTCCTGGATTTATCCGGCTGGGAGTTTTGGGAGTATTAGCGATCGCTGGAATTGTCACCCTTTACTTGCGCCAAGCCGTGCCAGAGGTCAAAGATATTTTGCTATTGCGGGTTGGATTAGTCGCTGTGGGGGTACTGCTAGGAATATGAGCAGTGATTTACACCCTTCCCAGTTACACCAGCACTTGCAAATGTACACCTGTGCCAAGTGGTCATTCTGGGGGAGTCTGGCTGTTAGCTGTGGCTTATTGTTTCTGGGGACAACTCAAAAACCAGAATCCAAGCCGTGGATACTGGGGGCATCAGTTGGCGTTCTCGAAGTAGGCCGCAGACATCGCCAAACAGCCAAGATGCTGCAAGAATCACTGGGTGACATCGACCGAGCATCGCGGCTTAATTTCCAAGCATGGGCAAGGGCTAACACTCAACCAACAGCACAACTAGCGTTGACTGTTGGTACTGTCGATGCCAACTGGAAGCCAGAGAACTTAATCACTGACCCAGTTGAGTACGTCAACAAGGTACAAAAACACGTCGCCCTGGTTGGGGGAACCGGCGACGGCAAGTCAACCCAAGCTCAATACTTTTCTACCCGCATCGGCGGTAAGGTCGTCGTCTACGATGTAGACAGCGCCAAAGGAGATTGGGGTTGGGTAGAGCCAACCGATTTAATTGGTGATGGTGGCTTGCCAGAGGTGGACAAGGCAATGCAGGAAGCACTTGACCACCTAGAAAAGATGCGAGTATACCGCAAGGAAGTTTCAAAAGACATTCCCCAAGAGTTTGCTCGATTTTATATCGCTGAAGAATTCCCCGTTTTAGCTGACTGTAAAAACGCTCCCCAGTGGATTAGGCAACACGCCAAGGTGGGAAGAAAGCGCAAACAGTTCATCATGGTTCTGTCCCAGAATGACACAGCTGCTAACTTCGCCCTTGAAGGTGACGCTGACATCCTAGACACTTGCTTCGTGCGTATACGTTTAGGGAAGAAAGCCCAGGACTACGCTAAATCAACCCTGAAGAATCCCCAGTTAGAGCAGTGGTTGAAAGCTGGTGGTAAAAAGCGGTTTATGGTAGATGACCATCCCTGTGAACTGGATTTAGGACTGTGGCAACCAAACGCGATCGCAACACCGGAAACCTCCGGCGGGGGAAATGAGGAGGTGCGATCGCAGCCTACGGCCATGAATGAGTTTGAGCAATTTATCCTTGACTGGGGTCAACAGCACCCAGGCGAGGTTTTAAAGGCCGCTCATCTCAGTCGAGCTACACGGCTATTTGACAATATGCAGCCGGACGAAATACGGATTTTCTTCGCTTCTATGGCTGATAGGGGATTGGGAGAAGTCGAGGGAAATGGCGATCGCTTGGGCTGGAGGTGGTCAAAGTAATGTCTACAGTTTGCCTACAGTCCGTCTACAGGCTGTAGGCAAAGCTTTTCAGGTGATTTCCCGATTAAATAGGCAGTGGTTGAGTGGAAATGCGATCGCTCAATACATCGCCACGACTCCATCAATACTCCGTCTACACCGTCTACAATTTTTTAGCACCAAAAATTCGTCTGTAGACGCTGAAAATATCCGCCAGAGCGGATTTCAGCCATTGTAGACAAAATTTCTGTGGTTTAAAAAAGTTAAAAAATCGAAACAATTTTTAAATCTGCAATGACTCAAACAACTTGTCCTCGATGTGATTCGACACGACTGCAATATCAAGAAAATTATGGCTACTGGGAATGTGACGACTGCGGTCACACCTGGGCACTGGATGCTGACGATCCAGATTATGACGAAATCGAACTGTGTTCTAAGTGCCACGGCAAGGGGGTACTTGTCTTTGGCGGGGTGAATTACTCCTGTACCCTGTGCAACGGAAGGGGTTCTCTATGAGCGAATTAGATAAACAGCTTTGTTCACTAGCTGAAAACTACATAGAAAATTCCTACTACCGCGTCGGCAATCGTAGCTATGCCTGGGAGGAGACAGACTATCGCAGTGACGATTTAGGCGGAGATATTGTATGCGGTGAATGTCCCCCCAGTGATGCTGACCATTACTCATGGTGGGAAATTGTTTCTTGCAAAATTGAAAGCAGCGAAATTGACGATCGCAACGACGAAACCGGGGAATATTCTGTAACGGTTAAAGCGTGGGTGGCTGTTAGTTCTGGTGACGAGGAGGAAGAGGTTGACAAGAGCGTAGCGCCTGACCTCCGCACCATTTATGTGCAACTTGACCGTGACGAGGAGGACGATTTCTGTGTCGTTGGAACTGAAGAATAATGATTGAACAACGAATTAAGGAAGCGAATGGACGACTAAAAAATAATTATTGTGGATTAAGAATTGAGCAAATAGGGGGGCGGCTTTATCTTCGCGGCACATTACCTCCTAAACCCTTGTCCGGGAAGAATAAACCCCATAGACAGCGAATATCTGCCGCAAATGCTAATCAAGATGGGGTAAAAATAGCGGAAAGGTTAGCAAAAAAAATTAGCGTTCAAATGGACGCTAAAACCTTTGATTGGGCTGACTACAAGGAGGAACAGGAACTAGAAATCAATATCAAAAATATTAAAAATTGGGTCAACGAATTTGAACAAGACTATTTTTCTAGGAAGGAGCGAACATTTAAGACTGAAACAACATGGAGAGTAGAGTACCGTGCAGTATTTAAGTTTCTGCCGCTAGAAGACGAATTAACAATTGAGAATTTAAAATCAACAATTATAAATTATTCAAAGCCAGATACTCGTATTCGCAAGCGTTTCTGTCAATCATTAAACCTATTGTCTAAGTTTGCTGGACTGAATTGTGATTTTTCAAATTTAGTGGGAAATTACAATTACAGCAGCCGAGAACCGCGCAATCTGCCAACTGATAAACAGATTCAAGATTTTTATTACCAAATTGGTAGTGACCCCTGGCAATGGATTTACGGAATGATTGCTACTTATGGATTAAGGAATCATGAGGCATTTTTTATTGAGCTAAATTCCCTAAAAAATCCTGACCACTCGATAAAAATTACCCAGGGTAAAACTGGATCGCGTAAAGTGTGGCCACTGCATCCTGAGTGGGTCGTCACATTTAACCTGACTAGTCCCAAAGTCCCAGGCATAAACTTAAATCGTCCTAATACGGCAATAGGCAATGTGGTTACACGTCATCTCAGAAGAAATGAAAATATGCCGTTCAAAGTTTATGACTTACGCCATGCTTGGGCAGTGCGATCGCTTGAATACGGCATTGATATTTCATTGGCGGCAAAGCAAATGGGGCATGGATTACAAGTTCATAGCAATTTGTACCATTCTTGGATTAATGAGCAAGCACACCAACGTGCTTTTGAGCTAGCCATTAACAAGAGCGATCGCCCGCTTCCACCATTGTTATAGTGTTTCGTAATCAGCAGGCCGTGGGTTCAAATCCCATCATCGGCTTTGATAAAGTATTGTTCAAAACTAAAGTTTTACCGGGAAAATGGTGTATAGTCACTAATTGTTTGTCATCGGTGACAGATTAATGTCATCAAACCTATTAATTCGCCTCCATATTTACTGGTGACAAGTTATTGTCATCTTTCTGAAAAGCAACAATTTATATATGGAGCTTAGATAGATTTAAACCCCTATTATTGCACTTTTGAATTCAAAAAGCTCTTTTAAGTAGTCATGGGAGGTTCAATAGTCTTTGATGTTGTTGCGATCGCGTACACAGACATCGATAGCCTCAAGCCCTAATGTCATACCCTAAGCAGGGAAAGGGTTTCAGCCTTTGATTTAGTAGTTCATTTGTTCGCATTGAAAGGACTAGGGTTAAGCCTGTATTGGACTTTACGCAAAACTCTCCCTTTCCGATAGACGAGAGGGAGAGACTTGAACTTTAGTGCAACTTTTTTATTCAATTCAGGGAGAGGTTCATGGAACTTATATTGTATTAGGTTTACAACATAAGACACCACAAAACGAGTGACATACTCCATACACTCCCCTTTCAGGGTGAGTGTGGGATTCTCAACGACTCTTCAATGAAGACATTAATTGAGCTTTAAGGGTGTGTGTCCCACGCGCCTTTATCTAAAACTTGAGAAAGTTCAAACGAATTAACGTGACTCAGTTCCTTGATTGGGGCTACCTGCTACAGAATCATCTCCTGGTGCTTCTGGATTAGCAGTGGATTTAGCATCACTCTTTTCAGCATTGCCAGTTTTGCGAATATCTTCTTCGAGGGGGGTTTGGTAGCCACCAGAAGCAGTAGGCGTAGCTTCTTGATTATTAGATTTTTGTTTTTCTTGTTCAGCCATGACTACATTCCTAATGATTTATTCTTGAGATTATCTTAAGAAAATTAGGGGTGTTAGTGTATCTATCCAAAATCTAGTTATGGCTGATTCGTCCCTATGTCGAAAGTATTGTTTACTGTCCCCATTCCCCATTTTCAAATTGGAGGTTTAGCAAAAATCGTTAGTAAGACAGGCCCTAGTAGATAATGGTGATTCAAACACAACAATCCAGCAGAGGAACCAAGAATTTGACGTTGATTAGGGCTGTAGAGTCTAATTCCACGGGGAGAAACGGGCAAGAATTGAGGTTCTGTCTCTTTTTTAGAAGTAATGTCAACCAAATAAAAGCGTCCACCAGGAGAAAGTACCCGTGCTATTTCACTAAGCACCTGTTTAGGTTCTAAATAATGCAAGAAGCTGATAGTGCTGAAAACAGCATCAAATTGACCATCAGCAAAGGGAAGAGACTCAGCTTTCCCCTCGACATAAATTAAACGTGGACGGTGGCGGTTGCTCTGTCTTGCTAGCCGCAACATATTAGCAGATAGATCCAATCCGGTGGCTTGCAAGTCGGGAAACTGAGTAGCAAGGCGCTCAAGTAAACGGCCAGTACCACAGCCTATATCAAGTATATTTGCTGTCTCTGGTAAATCGACGTACTCCAATAACCGTTTGTGAACGGCTCGATAAAACACTGAAGGAAAGAGCCAGTCGTAACTTGGTGCCCATCGGTCAAAAAGTAGCTTTTTATTATTGAAAAAGTCATTAGTCATCAGTTTTCGCAGCTTCCTTAAAGCTTGATGCTTTTTTTGGGGAAGTTTAGGTGCGCCTCCAAAAAGTTGGTTATAGCTTTGCAGTCCGGCAATATCTAGCCTAGCGTTTGGCAGAATACCATTTCACGAAATGTTTGTTAAAAATACGTTGATAGAACACTGATTCATTAGTCTGAGGCTGGGAACAAATCTCAGACTAATGAATCGATCTTTTAGGGGCGTACATTTATAAGCCCTACAGTTGATTGATTTGTGGCAAAAATTTTTGGGAATGGTATAAATTATTCGGGATTTTGGCAACTGAATGTGTAGTTAGCAGTGTGCCTAAAGACTCATGTCTGTAGAGAACTAAAGAACGAGAATCATTGCATAAAACTACAAAACCTAACCGTATTTATTTATAGAAGTTCAAATACAGCAAACTCAATCTAGTTTTAAATTATCAAGGTGAAAAATTATGACAAGCTTTATTCAAGTTCGGTTACATAAGGATCTACTGCACCCAGTCCGCGAGTGGTTGGAAACGATAGAAATTCATAACTCCAAATTGGCTCATTTCCTGTGTAAAGCTATTCCTGCTCAGTGTCCCTTTGAGCGAGACATGACGCTATTTGGTCGGAAGTTATTTCACATTCCACCGATGTGTAAATTAAATCCACTATACGAAGAAGTGGTTGGTTTGCGTTTTAAAGCGCTCTGTTATCTTGCTGATGAATGCGGTGAAGATGTCACAGCCTATTGCTAATAGCCAGTTGGATTGTTCTTTGATCGAGCAGCCATCGGTAATTGCAGACTTACGGTTGTTACTTACCTAGGTTTATACTAAGCTAACGTACACCTAATTAGATGTTTAGCTATTAAGTAGCTGACACCTCGAAGACAGTGTTTTCAGACCGTATTTTTGCTTACCGTATCCTGCTGAAATCATTAACATCATCATGACGCACATCTTACTGGTTGAAGATGAAGTCAAACTGGCACGATTTGTCGAATTGGAATTGAATTATGAAGGCTATCAAGTCAGTATTGCCTACGATGGATTGACTGCACTCACCGCAGCACGGGAGTTGCATCTGGATTTAGTAATTTTAGACTGGATGTTGCCAGGTGTGTCGGGGCTAGAAATTTGTCGCCGTCTGCGAAGTATAGCTGATAAAGTGCCGATAATCTTATTAACCGTCAAAGATGAAGTGAGCGATCGCATTGCAGGCTTAGACGCTGGTGCTGATGATTACCTCGTTAAACCCTTCAGCGTTGATGAATTATTAGCCAGAGTCCGCAACCACTTGCGAAGAAACCACCAACTAGACATAGCAGATATTTTAGAATTTGAAGACCTGAGTTTAAATCGTCGCACGCGGCAAGTGTACCGAGATCAACGGTTAATTGAGCTAACTGCTAAGGAATTTGATTTACTAGAATATTTACTGGCCCATCCGCGACAGGTAATTAGTTGCGATCGCATTTTAGAGGAAGTCTGGGGTTACGGCTTCATGGGCGATAGCAACATCATTGAAGCTTACATTTGCTACCTACGCCTAAAACTTGAAGCCAATAACGAAAAGTGTCTCATTCAGACTGTCAGCGGTGTTGGTTACACATTGCGTGATTGAATTTGGGGATTGGGCTGAAGAGGCAGAGGGGTAGGGAGCAGGGGGCAAGAGGGATAATGAAAAATTATCTCTTTCCTCCCCAATTCCCAGTCCCCAGTCCCCAATCCCCAAAACCCACCATCTTATGAAGATTTGGAGCTTTTGGCAATCTCAGTAAAAACTCATCCAACTCCGAGTTAATTATATTAGGATGCACAAAGCTGTCATAATCCAAAATCTAAAATCTAAAATCCAAAATGGCATGACCTATCTAGAAACAGCAGCGCAATTCTATAGCGAAGTTGCTCAAACTCCGCAAGTTGGACTTTGTTGTGTGCAAAGTACGCCCCTGCAACTACCAGGATTAAAAATTCCTTTGCCAATGCAGGAAATGAACTATGGTTGTGGCACCACTGTTCACCCCACCGAACTAGGAAACCAACCTACTGTACTGTATGTTGGCGTTGGTGGCGGCTTAGAAGCGTTGCAATTTGCTTATTTTTCCCGCTATGCAAGTGCTGTAGTGGCCGTTGAACCGGTTGGGGCTATGCGGGAAGCAGCCACACGTAATTTGGAAATAGCTGCTAAAGAAAACCCCTGGTTTGACCCCAACTTTGTAGAAATCCGCGAAGGCGATGCTTTTAACTTACCTGTTGCCGATGCTAGCGTCGATATCGTGGCACAGAATTGCCTTTTCAACATCTTTGAACCAGAAGATTTAACTCGCGCTTTAAAAGAAGCATATCGGGTATTAAAACCAGGTGGACGTTTGCAAATGAGCGATCCAATTGCTACTCGTCCAATTCCAGTACATCTTCAACAAGATGAGCGACTGAGAGCCATGTGTTTATCAGGCGCACTCACATATCAAGACTATACTGAAAGGATCATAAATGCTGGTTTTGGTCAAATTGAAATTCGCGCCCGTCGTCCTTACCGTCTCCTAGATTCTCAGACTTATAATTTAGAAGAAAATCTACTTTTAGAAAGTCTGGATTGTGTCTCTTTTAAAGTTGCTATTCCAGAAGATGGTGCTTGCATTTTCACTGGTAAAACAGCAATTTATGCTGGTTCTGAACCCTTCTTCGACGATTCAGCAGGTCATCTACTTCAGCTAGGTATTCCCGCGGCAGTGTGTGATAAAACTGCTGCTAAACTTGCTGCTATCAAGCCACTAGAAATAATTGTTACCAATTCAACTTGGCACTATAGCGGTGGTGGTTGCTGTTAATTTATTAAGAAAGAATTCAGGTGTCAGGAGTTAGAATTGAGAATAATTCTGTGCGAATGGGAAATGAATGGACAATTGAATTCTGGATTATGACTTCTTTTCTATAACCCCAAAATGTTGTTAATTAGTCTGTTTTTAGCTACGCTTTTTTTAGCATATTCCAATGGTGCCAACGATAATTTTAAAGGTGTAGCAACGCTGTTTGGTAGCCGAACAAGTAGTTATCAAACAGCAATTTTATGGGCAACTTTTACAACTTTTGCTGGTGCATTAACTGCGACTTTTTTAGCAGGGGCATTAATTCAAAACTTATCAGGTAAAGGACTAGTGCCTGATGCGATCGCTAACGCTCCAGAGTTTCATATAGCAGTAGCGATCGCTACTGGTTTGACTGTACTCATTGCCACCTTTCTGGGGTTTCCCATTTCCACAACTCACAGTTTAACAGGTGCGCTGGTTGG
>JBGTMK010000355.1:0-20645 GCA_041743605.1 Nostoc sp. | reverse complement strand
CGGATTGTTTGGTTAATTGGCTTGCCGTTCTATAGCTGGAGGGATTACCCCAGGCGATCGCACAACTGACTTGTTAGAAGCGGCGGCAAGGAACGCAAACATCCCTAAAATAGCAAAAGACGTAATAATCACTTGCTGTAGGGAGGCAAATACTGACTTTTCTTTTTCCTTTTGGACAGTAATACGATTTAGATTCTGTTGAAATGCCGAGAAATACAAATAATTCAACACTTTCTCACACAGGGCAGGGTCTTCACCTATCTGTACTTTCTGGCACAGGAGAATTTCTAGATGCTCTCGGCGGCGATCGCTTGTAGACAAATCGCGCTCGTCCCACAGTTTTGCCTGGGTTGTATCTAAAGGTCTATTAATACCTAATATAGTCATAGTATGGCCTTCTTTAGTTGTTGAGTTAGCTGAGGGAACAGGTGTAATCGATAATTCAACTACACCCTAGTAGTTCGCTTTCGTGACGAAAGCGGGGGAAGGGGGAAGCTGGGGGCCCCACGAAGTCAAGGATTTGGGGCAGGGGGAAAAGGTTTAAATCCCAAAACCAGTCCCCAGTCTGAAAAAGCGCATTTTTGGGTTGGCAGACTGCTAGTGTGCTTTTTGAAAAGTGGAACTCATACCTAACTTAAGAAGTTTAAATATGCTTTCAAAAAAGAACTAGCTACCTTAGTACTGAAAAAATGGGTACTAGAGTAACTAGTAAAGTTAGCGAGTTTATGCTATATTTCCCATTCCAAATCTGGTTGTAGAGATGGGGATAGAACCTGTGCTTTTGGTGGTAGTTGGAGTGTATCCGGCTCCAACGGGTTCGTCCCATCCTGAAATATTTCTTGTGCCAGAGTCCGCCCATAGTCGTCAATGTCACTACTCAAGAAATACTCTAAAACCTGCGGTGACGCACCATCAATTGCTGCTTGTGCTAGTAGAGATTTGATGAATTGGGGAGATGCTTCACTATCAGCTAGTACCTTCAAGGTTTGCTCGGCATCTTGGATGGTCATTTTGGAGATATCTTTAACTCCAACTTCGTCCCAGACATCCCCAAAATACTGTCGATATTGCTGATTGAAGTCTTGCTCTTGGGCGAAGCAGGCTAATTCTTTTACTTGTAATTGTGTCGTTTCTGACATATTAATTGACTAACGTTAATTGTTCGCGTTTATTGTTTGACCCAACCATCTTGAGCAATTGTTGATTAAGATAATTTTGAGCCGAAACGTAGAGATTATCCCAAATGATTGAGTTTCGACAGATTTTGCTACCAACTGTATTACCAGCTAACTTCTCTGATACCAAATACTTGCGGTAATAGTTATTCCACAAATGTTGTAGAAAGTCCTCCGCGAAATCATCAAAAGGAATTAACCAGTTATAGTTCTCGTCCAGGAACACGCGATAAGCAGCAACGATGGGCATAGCAATATCAGCCGGCGCACTAAACCCAAATGAGTAGCGGCTGTCGGGCAAAAGGGTATTCTTTCGCGCATCAATTGAAGCTAGGTCAATGACTCCTTTCTTTCGTGGGTTGGTGATGTGTTCCTCAATAGTCTTAAACAGCCTTTCCTCAATCCACAAAGATGCGGGTAACAGTGGCAACAATCTTGACAGCCTTTCTCTTTCTGCATCAGTTAAAGAGGGGTTATTGCTGACAGGCGGGTGCTTACCTTTAGTTTTCGTTTGGGGGTTGTACTTGTTCCTGTCCAAACAGTTCATCAACTTAATTAAATGGTTGACATTGCACTGTGGACTCTTGGGCGCACCACTTTGATGTTGATAGTAAGCAATGCGGAATTTCGTTTCCTCCTCCATCTCTAATTTTGCTAAAAACTGTTTGATGAATTTGTAATCACCTCTGGCGTTAACTTTAGAACGTGCATCTACTGGGGCTGATGTGTTGGATGCTAAGGCGATGTCTTTTGCTTCGTCTTCACTTAGCCCAATGTGAATAGTAACTTTAACCCTAGCTAGAGAGAGGTCGTACTTATTTGCTCTAGCTTGTTCAAATGCTAATACCGTATGCCCCCCGTTGATAATGCCATCGTTGCCGCCCTCGTTTGCCCGAAGTATTTCTAGCTCTAGCTCAGTCTTGCTTTTGGGCAAAACCTTGTTAACACACAGTACAATTCCGTTACTTCTTTGAAAGAATTTTTCAGGTTCAGTGGTGAGTGAATCAAATAGGTGTTTGTACGTTGAGCTTTTAGGATTTGGTTCGCGGATATTTGGTTCTAGGGGTAGGTCGGAGGGAAAACTATCTACATGGGCAGTAGCGATAATGCAGTTAGGACTCGCATTGATGTACTGGTCTATTTTTAAAGTCAAAGTTTTGGGCATATTCTGAAACTATTGCAGGTAGAGGATTTGGCGATGTTAGACAGAGATTCTGTCTAACATCAAGATTGCTTAACGAACAGAATTCAGAAGTCAGGAGCCAGAATTCAGAATTGAATTCTGTGCGAGTGGCGGATGAATAAACGGGCTTAAGTCCCCACTAAATCTCCGATTTAGTGGTGCAAGAATCGAGCGGTGGGTCTGAATCCCCCACTCATTCATTCTGACTCCTGAATTCTGACTTCTGAATTCTTCTTCAATTTGAGCTATTGTGATTTCTCTTAGATGTTTGGGGGAAAAACCCATTGATAGAGAAAAGGTCTTTAGCTGGAGTCCAATTCATATTGGGTGGCGCTTGATAATTATCTGGGAATAATTTCTGTTTGCGCTCATAGCCAAGATGTTCATCGAGCATTTTGATATAGTTAATATGCGCTGTCCACACATCAGCAATTCTATTTTCTAACCCTTGAGTATCAAGCCCTTTGGGAATTTGCACTCCACCATTCCAAACAATGGGGATGCCAACGCTTTCAAAATATTGGGTTAACGGGGCGCGAATCAAATCCGCAGTTCCCCCGCAGATTAACACTTCATCCAAAACAGCCAGATTTTTCACCCATCTAATTATTGCTCGACAGTAATCATCAACTAAAGGCGGTAAGACCGAGTTAAATAACTTTAAATCAGACTCTACACCAGTTGGGGTAGCTTTACGTGAGATTGAACGCAGTGCGTTTTGGTTGCCATTTTGCGCTTGCACCAGTAAGTGCGCTAATCGAAAATCATCCTTTGATAATCCAACAGCAGTACGCTCCACAAATTGGTGTACCAACCAACTCATCCCTAAATCTGTAGTTTCAAATTTAGCTAAGTTCCCTTTGGATGATAGTAAAAAACTGGCATTACGATAACCCAGCATCAGCAAGCCAATACTTTTTTTATCAAACTCACTACCTAAAGCACGACGACGGTACGACATAATCCCGCTTCCCTCTGGAGAAGTTGAAAAATTGAGTAGTTTCACTTTCAACTGACCATTAGGCGTTTTAACTCCTATATTGAGTTTGCGGATTAATGTCTTCCCTAAATCCTTGCCATCGGCAATTTCTCCTCCGGGCAGCAGCAATTGTGCAAAAGCCTCCATTGGCTGATTCAAACCCAACTGCCAACTAGCTAACCAGAACAAACCCGCTATTTTTGGCAAACCATAGTGGAATTTCAACTCTTTGAGTGCTGGTGTACCGAAAAAAGCCTCTTTAGCTACAGCACCTAATACATAATACTCATTCCCAATTCCTACCCAAGTCGAGTCAAGCCGCACCTGTGTAAATGAGTGCGCTATTGAATCCCTGCTGACATCTGCCACTTCTGGACTCATCGCTATCACTATTGGCACACCCGAAGGGTATATCTGAACAATCCCTCGGTTATGACTGCCACCTAAATCAAACGACGCTACTATCTTTGGCATCGTTGAGGTTATCTCTTTGTTGGGCGTATTCATACATTTTCCTATTTATGTGCGAGCGCAAAAGAAAATAGCCATTGCCTCAAGAGTCTTATTCCCCCTTGAGAGCAATTGTTAACTGGTTATTGGTATAGTTAGGACACTTTAGTTAACCAATACCAAACAGTTTATTAATCTGTTGCATTTCTAGTGACGGTTTTATATCTATCCATTCGAGATCAGTCTCATCGTCATCAGTCTCATCGTCATCAATCTCATCGTCATCAATCTCATCGCCATCACGATGCTCTAACGCTTGGACTTCTTCTGTCTGGGTCTGGTGTAGACTCGACTCTACACCATTCGCCTGTTGAGCTTGAGCTTGAGTTTCGCCCCTTGATGTCTCCGTCTTCACTACTGATGGTTCTAGAAATACCGTCCGAATTAAAGCCGCTTGTGCTTCCAACTGTTGAATTGCCCATATAGCCCTTTGTCTTAAAGGCTCACTATCTACCCCATCAGCAGACATGGCAAAAGGCGACCAATGTTGTTTCAGGGTCAACATCACTATTTCCGGTAGTGTCCCTAAATCAAATGGTTCTGTTTGCAGATAACTTAGTAGTCGCCCTTCTTGGGTATCTATCGTCCGCTTAATTGTAAAAAAGACTTGTTCCTTTTGTTCCATATTTTTCTCTGGGCAAAGTTTTTATGCAATTATTCATTGCACTTTTGTAACTGTTGTTAGGTAGTTCCATTTTCTTTGCACAGTCGAAATTCAGAAATTTCTTATGTACAGTCTAGCCGAATAAAGTTATTTTTTCAAACTAAATTTTTTACCTACTAAATCTGTGCTTTGAGTTAATTCTCAAAGAGAAAAATGTATCTTAAACTACATTTTTGGGGGCTTAGTGTAGACTTAGCGCAGACTAAGCCCAGACTTAGCGTAGACTAAGCCTAGACTAAGTTTTACACTAAAAGCTATTTGTATTTAAGATTTCTCAGACTAAGCCTAGACTAAGCCTAGACTAAGCCCAGACTAAACCTGAGATAACCTCAATCAGCCGTCGAAACAATTCTCTGAAAAAATAATAAAATAGTCGTACTTACTACGGTTTTTTACCCATTTCCGCATTTGAGCAATTTGGCTATTTTAGGGGTAGCCAAAATTTAGATAATTTCAAAAAATCAGCATTACTTGAGAATGATACCAAGTTTATTCAAGATGTGAAGCCATGAGCTACGCGATCGCGCGATTAAAAAAATTAAAGCGGGGTAATATATCAGGGAGTGCATCTCACACTGCACGAGAAAGAGAAACCCCGAATGCAGATCCAACTCAAAAAAATATTCGGTTCATCGGTAGCCTCGACCCAGAGGAACGACTAGAGGATTTAGTCTTAGCCAAGATAGGGGAACATGAGCAGAAGCGGAAGATTCGCACTGATGCAGTGTACTGTGTGGAGTTACTGTTGAGTGCATCGCCTAGTTATTTCCGTCCCGACTGCCCAACTAATGCTGGGTACTATGAACAACAAAAGTTGGATGACTGGGTAGAAGCGACTCACCAGTGGTTGGCGGATGAATATGGCAATCGCATTGTCCGCGCCGAGTTACACCTGGACGAAGCCACCCCGCATATTCACGCTTATTTTGTCCCCCTTGATGATCACGGGCAGCTACGGTGCAATCATTTCTTTGACGGGCGGCAGAAAATCCAACAATTTCAAGATTCTTACTACCAGACAATGCGGTTAATTGGGTTGGAGCGCGGTATTAAGGGAAGCAGAGCAAAGCACCAGGACATCAAAGACTTTTACCGCATTGTGGAGGAGGGGCGTGACTTAGAAGTTGATGAGCTAAGTGCAGCGCAATTGAAGGCCAAAGCTGCCGACCGAGACAGGGCGAATCAGCGAAAACAGGAAATGGAAGCTACAGCCAAAGCTCTTTCACTTGAAAATGAACAGTTACGGCGACGAATTGCACAATTAGAACAAGACAATCAACAATTACGAAAACTTACCGAATGGTCAACTGATTTAGCTTTAGATGATGTTGCTTGGGAGTTAGGGCTGTGGCGTAAAGGGAATGAATGGGTAGGAGGAAACCACATTATTAATATAGATGGCTCTAAATTTAGCGGTCTTGCTCCCGGTTCTAATTTTGAAGGTAATCATGCAATTGATTTAGTGAAACACGTTAATCAATGCAACCAAGTCCAAGCGATCGCATGGATCGGGGAGCGATTTGGTGAAGTCGGCGCAAAACGCGCAGCGATGGCTCATGCTCAAAAAGTTACGGCTGACATTATCCAAACTCAACCAGCACCCCAATTCACCCCACCTGTTGAGGATAAAGCTAATTGGTCAGGTGTTGAACATTACCTAACTCAGAAACGAGGCATACCCTCTGATTGCGTACAAATGTTACATAACCAAGGACTAGTTTATGCCGACTCAAAAGCAAATGTAGTGTTTGTGATGCGGGATCTCAACGGAAAGACCAAAGGAGCATTTTTAGAAGGGGCAGTTAATAATTTCTCTGGTTATGAGTTAGGTACAGTTCGCCGTGATAGCTGGTTTTACTTTACTTTGGGGAAAAAGCCTAACGAACAAACTAGTACTGTCGTGCTGTCTTTTTCTCCCATTGATGCCATTTCAGTAGCCATGCTGGAATATCAGGTTAAAGGAATACCAGAAAACAGAACAGTTTACATGGCAGCAGATGACACTTCAAATTTACCTGTTGAAAGATTACGTAATGTTCCTTGTGTACAAGTAACTTTTAGTCAACCAACAGTGGCACGGGCTGTTAAAGAACTACTGCCACACTCGACTCAACTCAAGTGCGAAAGTCGGGATTGGAATACGCAGTTAATTAATTTCTCCCATCAATTGCAACAACGTTATTCACAACAAAAACACGAGGAGTTAGAGCTATAGTTGCAAAAAAGTCAAGCTACTCTAGTACCGATTTTTTCAGTACTAAAGTAGCTAGTAAAGAGTTTTAGCTATCAATAATATTGGGGTGAAATTTAACTAAAGCCCTAATGAATAATGAGTTAACAAAGCAAATATTTGGATTAATTAAGCTTAACAATAAGCTGATTGCTGTCGAGTCTCCATTGCAAGAGAGGGTCAGGCTGCTCATCAATCTAGCCAGTGAATGCCAGCGCCTGGACATTAACTGTTACCTGTGGACACTGGAAGATGATGCGCTACAGCAGTTATCTACTAATGAGGAGGGATTAAGTTTAAAAACTGTTAACCAGTATCAGGCGATCGCTAAAAGCAGGCGCGAACATTACTTTGAAATTCTGCGGTTCTGGAAAACCACTGATTTACAGGGCATTCTCATACTAGAAGGTATATTCCCCTGGCTGGGCGAAGCTACCACTGACCCCGATTTCTTTCTGACTTCCGAGTGGATCAAGTCAGCCCTCATTAACCTGAAGCTGTGCAATCACTCTTGCAACAAGACAGCGATTCTCTTAGGGTCAAACGCCACCGTGTCATCTGACATTGCCCCCGAAGTTCCCACAGTTATTCAACAACTGCCAGCTATAGAGGAAATAAGCAGTTACTTAGCCCAAGTATTACCTGATTACAGCCGCAGCGATATTCATGCGACGGCGAACGCCGGCTTAGGGATGTACTTGGCAGACATTGACTATGGAATCAGACAGGCAAGCGCTCCTGGTGAAATTAAACCGGATGAGTTAGTAGAAAAACTGTCCGCTTACAAAATCGAACTGTTCAAGCGGATTTATAATATTCAATTTCTCCAACCTCCAAGCACACCCATTGGTGGTTTAGAACTGATTCAGCAAGCGTTTAAAACTTATAAGCGCCTTCTATCCTCATTGGCGAAAGCCTATAATCTTCGTTTACCCAAGGGGATTTTATTAATCGGCCCACCGGGAACAGGAAAATCTTACTCCGCTAAAGCAAGTTCTGCACAATTGGGGCTACCTCTGATTATTTTGGAGTGGGGTAGTTTCCGCAGTTACGGTAATTTGGCTGAGTACAAGCTAAAAAGCTTACTCGCACTGGTAGACCGAATCAACCGTGTAATTTTATACTTAGATGACTTTGATAAGGGATTCGCCGGGGATGATGATTTATCCAAACGCCTAGCTGGTATGCTTTTGACCTGGATGCAAGAACGTACTAGTGAGGTTTTAATTATCGCTTCGGCTAACAATATTCAATGGCTACCACCAGAGCTAACCAGAAGTGGACGCTTTGACGAGATTTTCAAGGTGGATCTCCCAAATTACGGCGAACGGCACGAAATATTCAAAATTCACTTAGCCCGTTTCGATCCTCGTTTCCGCGATCGGGGCGATGGGTACAGCGAAGAAGAATGGAAAAGGTTACTCAAAGCCACGCAGCGATGTGTGGGGGCGGAGATTCAAGCTATTGTTGAACGTGCGGCCATCTCTACTTTCTGTGAAATGTTTGGTGATGATGTTTCTCCCCTTCAAGAACTGCCATCACTTGAGATTACATTGTCGGCATTGTTGGCAGCAAGGCAGAGTATGAATCCTCTGGCCATCCGCGAAGCTGACCGAGTTGAAAGTATGCGTAACATTGCGGCTTTGCATGGGCTTCCATCTAGTCCAATTGATTCTTCTATATATAGTCTCGGCAATGTTGATATTTTTGGTGAAACATGAAAACTTTAAAAATTAATTCTGAAAAGGATTTATACGTTGCTGCCTTCAACTTACTGAACATACTAGGCCCTGTCGCTGGACTATCAATTATCATCGGCACTGTGGCGATTGGTTACGTCCAAACTCGTCCCCAGGATTTACCAGTTACGCACATTCTCACCAAAGGCGGTCGCACATTTAACTTGGAAGCCGCTTCTACACCAGAGCAATTAGAGAAAGGGCTGAAATTTCGAGCATCCTTAAACGGTGATGGCGGAATGTTATTCAATTTGGGAGGAGAAATTTATAATGTGCCTTTCTGCATGTACAAGGTGAATTTTCCATTAGACATCTTTTATCTTAAGGACAATGTGGTGACAACTGCGGTTTACAATGCCAAACCGTGCTACAAAAACCCTTGCCCCATCTACAAGGGGAAAGTTGCCAATCAAGTACTAGAGCTAGCAACAGGCGCTGCCAATATCAAGGTTGGCGACAGGCTTAACATCCAACCGTTATCATCAGCCAAAGAATGATATCGATTGCGATCAGGCTGTGATGGCAATTTGCCAAAAACGTATGTATTGCATTAAACAGGCTTTAACACACAAAACCAAGCAAAAGTCAATCTCCACATTTCTACCTTACTGAGCTAATTACAAAATTATTTATACTAATAAATAATTGCAGGGATTATATGTCAAGCAAAAAGGTTGCTAACAATATAATTGATCTCTAGATACTTAGAGAATGAATGTTAGCAATATTATACTAGTACTTTTGTGCTATTTTTTTTTAGTACTAAAGTGTCTCCATCTTGAAGCTGACTTATTTAAGAATGTGCGTATTCCTCATCCAATCGTTCAGGAGAACGAGATGCGTACTGACTACGAATATCTAGAAAGTTTTTCCGCTTCGGCAACGGCAACCCTCTCACCTTCTCCAAAGAATGACAGGGCGACAAAAAGCACACTTACACTCATGGGTGTGACTGGTGTGTTGATGATAGCAGAGATGTCCGTCCACAATATATTGATGGGTGGATTTATGATTGCGTCCGCCATCGTCATTGCCTTGCCGAAACAATCACAAGCATTATTTACTAACTTCGATAAACTACAACGAAAGTATGGAGTTAATCTCTATGCTGTGTTGTTTGCGCTGTTAGCAGTAATATGTCTAATTGATTTTGCGGCGGCTCCAGCTAATGCTCAGTTTTTCAATAATGCTCAAACTTGGATGACCACCACTTTTGGTAATGCCGGTAATGGACAAACATCAGGAGTTATCGAACTTTTTTTCAATGTATTGAGAGCTTTGTTCCTATTATATGTTGGGATCAGTCTAGTTCAGATTATTCAATCTACCCGCAATGATGAAGATTGGCAGACACTAGCAAGAACTCCATTAATCATAGTTATGGCAGTTTTCGTTGGAGATTTAATTACTGGTTTGATTGTTCAGTAAAAAAAAAATTACAGGTTATCAGTTATTGATAAATATGCATTTGAATTAATAGCTGATAACTTTTTATTAACTCATAAATATGTCAGAGAAACATGATTTTCGGACAGTAAATCGGATTTTAGGAGAAAGACCAAGACTAGGGCCATTTCCTGCCGACCAAATATTTGCCTGGACATTAATAGCAGTAGCCAATGTATTCATCTTTAATTATCTATTGAAAACAAGTTGGTTAGGTACTAGCTTAAGTATTGCTTGGGGATGGGCAACATGGTGGACAATTTCTACAAACAAGGACTTTTTCGGTAAGTTCGTCAGCGTCCCTCGGATTAATAGGGGATATATGAGATTTCAATCAATACAACAGAAGTCGGAAGTCGGAAGTCGGAAGAAAAATAAATTCTGAGTTTTAGTGAGATTTCAGTTATTGGTAAAGTTATGCCAAAATCTTCTAATAAGGCTAAAGATAAATTAGGTAAAGGCGCATTAGAAAATGAGCAGATCAGTGTTGTCAAAATGCTCACTCCCTTTGAAGATATTATCCATTTAGGGGGCATTTGCGACCTCAACTTAGGAGGTAGGCAGGGCGTAGGCGCATTAATTCTCAAAAAAGGTGAAAATATTCAAATCAAATTCTGCTTTGATTGTTTAGGAATTCATCCGAATTTAGAATCATCGCAAATGCTGCCTATCTTTGAGGGCATAGAAGCGGGGTTAAAAGAAATTCCCGAAGGCGAAAGTCTCACAATACACTTAGGGTCTTTTACCTCAGACTATTATAGGCAAAAGGAACTATCTTCTTTAGAGTCAACTTGCTCTCAAGATCCGTTAAAGCTCTTGATTCGCAGTGAAAGATTGCGAGTTAAAGAATTAACTCAAAGTGGCACTAGAAAAAATAAGTTTCTCCGGCTATGGTGTACATACACTGTTATTGATGATCATGAAAGTTCTCATGATTTTATCGAATCGGTTATCAAAAAATTAGAAAAAGGTTGGTTTTCTTTTACTGGAGAAATTCATGCCCATAACAATACTAGAATTGAAAATATCCTCCAAAATTCCTTTAGCAATGGTTTTTTGCAATGGTCAGCCATACTAAGTAGTAAAATGAAACTTGGGATTAGGGTGCTGAGTGCCCAAGAAATATGGGAAATGATTTGGCAGCAATTCAATCTGTCATCGCCACCAGCAATTCCTAATCCTTTAAAGATAGATTCTGCCAATGGACTAGTAGAAACTCAAACTAGTGATTTTCATATCCGCCACCATCTGCTAGAGAATGAGCTATCTGTACCATTTTTTGATAGGAAATGGATAAGACTACAAAATAAATATGTTGGAGCGCTTAACTTCAGCCAAAAACCAGGGGGATGGTATGACGAACAAGCTCAATTACGTTATTTGTGGGAATTAATCTCTAGAGATAGTATTTCTGATACAGAGGTGATTTGTCAGCTAACAAAGGCAAATCAAGCTATTTCTAAAACAAATCTTCAACGCATTACCAAACAATCAATTACCAGCACTTCTTTATCTACAGGAAAAGGAAATATTGATGTCAAATCGGGAATGAATATTGAGGAATCTGTAGAGGCGCAGAAGACAATATATAAAGGTAGTGTAGTAGTGCATACCGCAGTTGCTTTTCTCGTCCACCGCCCAACCCCACGGGAATTAGACGAAGCTTGCCGATATCTTGCCAGCTATTTCTTGCGTCCGGCAGTAGTAGACCGAGAAATAGAATACGCCTGGAAACTATGGTTGCAGTGTTGCCCATTTGTTTGGGAACCACTATTAACCAAGCCTTTTAACCGCCGACTGCCATATTTTAGTTCGGAAGCACCAGGGCTGATGCCATTGATCAGGACTGCTACAGGCGATCGCAGTGGGTTTGAGTTAATCGCAGAAGAAGGCGGCACACCAGTACATCTAGACTTGTACCAAAATCACAAGAATTTGGCAGTCTTCGGCGCAACTCGTTCAGGTAAATCTGTACTGGTGGCAGGTATTCTTACCCCGGCGCTAGCACAAGATATTCCGGTAGTGGCACTAGACTATCCCAAGCCAGATGGGACATCCACTTTCACCGACTACACCAATCTGCTGGGTGAAGATGGAGCATACTTTGACATCTCCAAAGAATCAAACAATCTTTTTGAACTTCCTGATTTGCGCCCTCTGGATGCAGAACTGAGAAATGAGCGATTGAACGATTTTAAGGAATTTCTCAAATCAGTGCTGATGACAATGGTGATGGGGACGAGCATGATTGGTGTCAGCCCAACGATTACCACCAATATTGAGTCAATCATTGCTTTAGCTTTAAAAACGTTTTTTAATGATGATGAAATTAAATCACGCTACAAGTCAGCAATACATTTTGGATTTGGGACTAAAGAATGGAGCGAAACTCCGACGCTCAAAGATTTTTATAATTTTTGTTCTCCAGCTTTCATACAATTAGATTCTATTGCTAGTAAGAGTCAAGAGATTTCCGAAGCCTTAGAGCAAATCAGGCTGAGAATAAATTATTGGTTGAGTACCAGGGTCGGGCAATCCATCTCACGCCCATCCAGTTTTAGAACTAATGCCAAATTGTTAGTATTCGCTTTACGTAATTTATCGAGTGAAGCTGATGCTGCCATACTAGCTCTTAGTGCATACTCTGCTGCATTACGTCGCGCATTATCATCAAAAGCTTCGATATTCTTCCTTGATGAAGCACCAATCTTATTTCAATTCGATGCGATCGCTGACCTGATTGGGCGATTGTGTGCCAATGGTGCTAAGTCTGGTATCCGCGTCATTATCTCTGCCCAAGAACCAGAGACTATATATCAGAGCGCATCTGCACAAAAGATATTTGCCAATATTACTACACGTTTAGTAGGCAGGATTCAATCATCAGCCGTTGACCCGTTTATTGTTCGCTTTAAATATCCAACTGAAATCATCAGGGTCAATAGTACAGAAGCTTTTTATCCAAAAAAGTCAGGGATTTACTCTCAGTGGTTGCTTGATGATAATGGCAAGCTTACTTTCTGCCGCTATTATCCCGCCTACTGTTTATTAGCCTCAGTTGCTAATAATCCCAACGAGCAGGAATTACGCAGTTTGTTCCTCAAACACTATCAAGATAATCCTCTGCTTGGGTTAGTCAAATTTAGTGAGGATTATATCAGAATGATTCGGGGGGAAGAGTTATCAGACTTGGCTAAACATTTGATTTCCCGCTCAACTAGAAAGGCAGAGGGCAGAAGGCAGGAGGCAGAAGGAATACTGTTTTGCGCTGAAGCCCGTGATCACTAGGGAACAGGGGTCTGAGTCCACCGCACTGCTCACCATAATCTCGGATTTGGTGGATAAGAATTGAGCGGGGTTAAAGTCCCGTTCAAATTCTTCCCTTCTGCCCTCTGCCCTCTGCCTCCTGCCTTCTTTACAAATCAAACAGGTTGCTTAATATGAAACCGATCATGAAGAAATTAACTATTGGTGCGATAGCTGCTGCTACTTTTGGCAGTTTATTTATTGCTGCACCTAGCTATGGCATCAGCATTAACGATTTTTTTAGTTCTATCGTTTCGGATCTTCAAAGTGAAGTTGGTGAAATTCAAGCCTGGGCATCTGATGAAATTAACAACGGCTGGGCAGACATCAAAGAAAACGCTAATGCGGCAATTGATAGTTCTATCGGACAATTGGGTGCGCCTGACCCGATTGCTTCGGCTGATCAATTGAAGGATTCACTTAAGGATGATTATTCTTATCCTGTCGCCCAAGAAAAAGCACAGAAGCTCTCGCGTGACCTAGCTTTGGCTTCTGTCGCTAGCGTGGTCAGCGAAAAAGGACAGCAGCAAACTCAAGAAAAAATTGATACTACTGCACAAATCGTTAAGCTTGCAAAAGATATTTCTGATCAAGCTCAGAACATGGATGCCTCTCAAAACGTTCTCAAAGCGATCGCTGCTCAGAACGGCTTAATTGTGTCGATGTTAGCAGAACAACGTACTGATTCGCTGTTAGCCCGACAGGACAATGCTTACTCTAACCTGATGCTGACGCAAGTGGCAGATCATCTTGACTCCCAACGGAAAAAGCAGAACTCCGAAGAAGATGGCAGATTATCTCTATTACATGAAGTTGTACTTAATGCACGGCTAGATCCTACTTCTGCTGACTGATGTAGCGTTCAAATATCTTTCAAAATTACTGTATTGAGCAAGGATTCAAATCATGTTTTTACTAGCGCAATTAGATGGTGGCGATTTAGCTGATTTAGCAAAAGAAAATGCAGCTTCAATAGCGCAAGGATTTGATAAGCTTTGGAACGAAACTATTACAGGTGGTGTTTATTCTGCAATTTGTACAGTCGGAGCTTTATTCGCTATAGCAACACTAACTTTCTTCGTCGTTGAATGGACAAAAAAAATGATGGCGGGGGAAGAACAAAGAGCTTATACTGATTTTATTTGGCCGTTAATAGTTGTCTATCTCCTAAGTAATAGTGGAGATGCTTTAGGAAAATCAACTTTGGGGATTAGAAACTACATAAATAATGTAAATAATATAGTTCTTAGTAAGGCTGCTGCGGGGATTGACCTCAAGCAAGCGTATGAAAGTGCATTGGGAACTGAAGCAGCACGTAGCGCTATTGGTCTTGCTGTAAATAAATGTAGAAATTCATCTTTAAGTCAACAAGAAGAAATCAATTGTTTGAATCAAGCTAAAGAAGATTTAACCAAAAAATATCCAGATAAGTTCAACAAAAATAATGGAGCTTTTTCTTGGTTTATAGATGCAGTTGATGGCGCTATCGATGCTTTTAATGATGTGAAAGATGGTAAAGCGAATGGAATTGATTTAGTTTTATCTCCCATTAATGCTTTTGTTGGGTCTGCTGTTACTGACATAGTTACGATAATTTTAGTCGGGATGAATGGGGCTTACCAATGGGGAATTGAACTGACTATGCTCGTAACAGCACTGCTGGGGCCTATAGCTGTTGGTGGTTCTCTGCTACCTTACGGAGCTAAATCAATCTACAGTTGGTTAGTCGGATATTTCAGTATAGGTTTTGGCAAGCTTTGCTTTAATATCATTGTTGGTTTCGCCGGACAATTAGTTGCTGATTCTAAATCTTACCAGCCAATGTTCTTCCTATTTACAATTGGTATAATTGCGCCATTCTTAGCTACAGGTTTAGCGGCTGGTGGTGGCATTTCTGTTTTACTTCAAATTAATAAAGCTGCTGAAACTTACAGTGGAATTGCCATTGAGGTTGCTAAAGGAGTTGCTACTAAAGGTGGTAGTTTAGTCGGAAAATTAGCTAAATAACACCTATGCTAGATCATCAAAATAAAACTCAACCAAAAGAACCATTACAATTACTTAGTTACAACAAATATGTAACAACAAGAGTTGGAATAATCTCTCTCGCTGGTTTTTCAATGGCTGCGCTTTCTCTGTTATTACAGTTTCTAAACTATGGAGCAATTAGTGTTTTAAATAAAAAACAATTGGCATTAGTACAACTTTCATCAGGAGAGACAATCGCTGCTAGAGCAGTAGACCCAAAAGAACGGTCTGATGAGGTAATTAAAAAATTTGTATCTGATACATTTATTACTACGTTTAATTGGGATGGATTAGTAAAAGCATTTAATGAGAAAGGAGAACCTATTACTAAACAAGATACTGGGGTAGAAGTAGGTAGACTTAATAACAAATCTAATAGTAGGGTTACAACTAGAGCCTATGATGCTGCATTTGCTTTAAGTGAAAATGAAGGATTTCGCCCCGCCTTTCTCAAGAAATTAGCATCAATCACTCCGACAGGTGTATTCAATGGTGATACTCAAGTATCTTTAATTCCCAGATTCATATCTCAACCACGCCAAATTAAATCAGGGAAATGGGAAATAGATTTTATTGGGACGCTGGTAACTTTTGAGCGTGAGAATAACTTAGGCAAAGGAATTGCTTTCAACAAAACCGTTACAATTTCTTCAATTTCTAATCCAGAATATATCCCAGCTAATACCACTGATTTAGCTAAGAAGATTTATGCAGCCCGTCGCGCCGGATTAGAAATTACAGAAATTGTAGATTTAAACTTCGGGAGAAGGAAATGAGTGAAGAGAATAATAAAAATGGGTCTGTATCAAATTTAGAGGATTTGCTTAAAATAGATGATACTAATAAAACTAATGGTAATAAAGCATCAGAACCGGAAAGTTTATTAGTACCGACTAAGCACACATTTGTTACTTCTCCTTGGTCAAGACTAGCAATAATCGCTGTCCCTTTTGGAGTTGGATTTTTAGCGATATTTTTGATGCTCAATGGTGTTTTCAATCCCGCACCATCACCAAAGATTGGTCTGAAAACGCAGGAAATACCGACCACTGAACAAGCCCAAGAAAGTGATGATGGAGACGGTGATGCGCGTGCAAAACTCGCTCTGTCGGATCAAGAAGATGAGTTAGGTCGCATTAACAAAAATAGATTTGACCAACCAGCGCCAGTACCAGTTTCAGTAGACCAAAAGGTTGTGCCATCTAACCCACCATCTCCACGACCTGCGCCACGGAGTGTTCAAAATACACAATCACGTCGCGTAACTCAGACTACTCCACAAGCGATTAGAACCTACACTCCGCCACCAACACGCACGAGTTTTTCTCCAAGATCCTCTATATCTGCACGGACAGTAACGCCCCTAGATCCCCTTGAGCAATTGAACAAACTCCGTGGCATCGGTTCTTACGGCAAAATCGCATACGCCGAAACTAGCACCAGCAAACAATCTTTATTAGATCCGGCTCAAACTCAAGCAGTTCAAAATCAACCGAATGAACAAACAGATACAAATAATTTTGACCAAACCACGCCGCAAAACTCAAGCGAGTCGATTGAAAAGCTCCGCCCCAGGTGGCAAGCGACTTCTAAAGTTAACAAGATTACTTTAGCTAACAATTATTTACCTCAAGAAAGCCAAATTCTTCAAGGTAAACAAACTCGTTATTTGACAGTTGGCTCATTTGCTACTGGTGTGATTGTTACATCTTTAATTCAAACCACAGTTAATGGTTCAGGAAAAACACAAACACCAATCTCTAATAACACTAAGTCTATTGCTAAACTGCAAGAGGATTTACACGATAACTATGGGCAAGTGGCAATCCCAAAAGGCACAATGCTAGCAGTTGAGTTAGCTTCGGTTGATGGCGGCAGTTACGCTGTCGCTTATGTCAGAGCGCTCATTAAAGATAATACAGAATATCCGATATCTGCGGGTACGATTTCCGTGACTGGGGAAAGTGGTAGACCCTTGATAGCTCGGAGATTTCAAGACAGGGGTGGCGAGATTGCCCGTAGTGACTTGTTTGGCGGTGCTGTGTCTGCATTAGGGAAGGTTGGGGAGATTATGAACCAACCGGATAGTGAAGAAGAAATTTCTGATGAATTCACAGGCAGGATTCGCACGCGTAGTAGTGGCAATCAGCGCAATCTTACTGGTGCGTTAATAGAAGGTTTTTTTGGTAACGTCAGTCAAAATCTTAGTCAACGCAATCAACGTACTACTCAAGAAATTACTTCTCGCCCCAATACTTGGTTTATTCCACAGGGAACCAAAGTTACCTTTAATGTAAATCGCTCTTTAGAGTTGCCATGAAAAGCATAATTAACACAGTTAAAAGCGGCACTCTAGCGTTGGCTCTCGCAGTTACTTGTATACCGCTATCCACAATTGCTGCACCAGTCGTTCGCACCATCAAACAAACTCAAGCTAGTGGGACGCAGGCCAAACTACAAACTATCAACGTTTGGAATGGTCACGGTGTAGCAATTTCTTTCTATGAAATTGGCGAGACAATTAAAAAAGTCTGGTTAGATGATCCATCGCAAATTCTGCTTGACACAGATGGTTGTTTAGAGGGACTGGATCAGAATTGCTCTAGCCCCGGCGCTGGGCTGATTCATCTGCGACGGATCAAGAGAATAAACATTCCCGGAATACCGCAAACATCTACCACTTTGTTAACAGTAATTACGCAGTCATCCTCTGGGGAGCGTAAAGCTTACAGTTTTCGGCTAGCAACAAGTAATGGCACTCCTAAATATAGTCAAGTGGCGATCAAGGCTGATGTCGCACGAGGACAAACAGCCCCGAAACCTCAATTGCAATCATTAGTTAAAACACAGCAAACAATTAACCAAATTCGAGGCGGTATTGTTGTCGCTGTTAGAAGTGGATGGATTAATCAGCAAGATGAACTACATCAACGATTGCAAAACTTAATCGGTTATTTACAAGCAGGTGATGACATTTCTACTGCTACTAATAAGGCTGAGGTCTCTCAAGACTTAGTTAACAAATTAATTGCTTTAAATAATAATTCTGATAATTTAAGACAAGGTAATAGTTTATGAAATCATCTTTTCGCCTCAATGATAACGCCTTACGTTACTTAATCTTTTTTAGTTTAGTAGGTAGCTTATTGATTCATAGTTTCATAAGATATGGGCTATTGAACTCTTTTGTAGGCTTTTTGCTGCCCAAAGCCTCTGCACAAGTACCCGTTATCAATTCCCCTAATGGGTTTACTCCTGATTGGTCGCGCTTGCATTTTAGCGACATGATTATTTCTGTAAGTAGCAGTGTTACCTACCCAGGCACAAGAGGTACAGAAACTAGAACCTGGACGGCAGGACAAAGCATTAGCGAGTTTATGGAACTGGGAGATTTTGAAACACCTCAATTAGCAATAGAAAATTTAAATATCTCAACCATAGCTTCAGTACAAGGAATCAATTTAAGTAGGTTAACATTAGATGATTTTCAATTAACTCAATGGCAAACTTTACCATCTTTAACCGAAGCGATTCCTGGCTTAGGTAATAGAAATGTTACAAGTGTTAAACCTGTCAGCGATTTCTTGAGAAGATTTGGAATTACTGGGGGTACAATAGGTAACGCCAGTCGAGATTCTCGTTTACGTGACGTTCCATTAGGAAGAGTAATAAATTTAAAAAATTACTCACTAACATCTATTTCCGACATTCAAAACACATCTATTAATAGATTTGAGAATTGGCAAGACTCCAAAATTAATGGAGTACCTGGATTGTCTACTCTCACTTGGGATAACCTACCAGGGCTGCAAACACTCGACCTTTCATTCATCGGTAAAGTTGACATTGTACTGCGAGACATAGAAGCAAACCGGACTCGCTCAATTTCCGGTAGTTATCAACAAGGGTTTAATGTTCCTTGCCTACAGAATAATTGCGCTCATGCAGAGGTAGCAGGTATCGGCAGGACTACAGGTACTCAATGGATTTCTGGCAAAGTACAGAAGGTAACAGGTGGCTTTGGCATCTTGAAAGCGCTTAATGATGGTCAAGAACCAACTGGTAGAAATCCTTTTGGTTCGGCATTTAAACAAGTGATTTGGGATATTGATGAAGTAAGCGGTTCTATGGAAACTGCCATGTTCTTCCGTATCTGCAAAACCATTCCCTTTGTTGGTCGCACCTGTTCCCCATACTTTATCGGGCCTGTTCCGTTTATCGAATACAAAGAAAAAGACCCCATTATTTTCGGTCAACCCTCAACACTTCCAGATTAACCATCAAGTCGCAAGTAAGTTTTATAACGGGGATTTAGAAAGAGCCACAAAACTTGCGGCTTGATAGAAGCCGGGGACTTAAACTGAACCGTTTGAAAGTTCTTCACTTGCGACTTGCGACTTGCGACTTGTCACTTGCGACTTTGTTAATGTTTTAGTATTTTTACTTCAAGAATTTTCGGCGAGAGCAAAACTTGTAGACCTTCGATTTCCAATACCTTTATGAGCAAGTTTTTAGCGACAATTAACACAACTACTAGTCAAACATTTCGATTTGAGCAATTGCAGAACCCTCATGACAGCATCGGCAAGTACACTCACTCTCTTTTCACCCCCAATGGACTAACAGTTTTGTCCTTACTTGGTGCTTATATTTTGCTCAGGGTGTTTTTTGGCGATGGTAACAAAAAGAAAATCGCTACCAGTTATTGGGGTAGTGGTAAAGAAACTGCTACTGCTCAGAAAAAAGCCATCTTGCAAATTGCCAATCCCCAATGTGATAGTGCGGCACTTTACATTGGTAAGCATCAAAGAAAAGGTGGTGGCATTACTTTCTATATCCCTGATGTGCAACGGGGTACAGCCGTCATCGGCGCTCCCGGTAGCGGCAAAACATTCAGCGCCATTAACCCGATGATTTACTCGGCAATTGATCAAGAATTTCCATGTATAGTTTATGACTTTAAGTATCCTTCTCAAGCAAAAGTTGCTGCTTATGCTAAATATAAGGGCTATGATGTTCACATCTTTGCACCGGGATTCCCTGAATCTGAAGTTTGCAATCCTTTAGATTTTCTCCGGGATAGTAGTGATGCCGAATCGTCCCGACAAATTTCAACCGTCATCAATAAGAATTTCCGACTTCTGGGCAATTCAACTGAAGATGGGTTCTTTGGCCCGTCGGGTGATCAGTTGACTCAGGCAATTCTGATGTTAGCTAAAGAGTTCGGTCAATTCGCAGATGTTATGACTTGTGCCGCGATACTTTCTAGCGAACAAATGGTCAAACGCCTGATGGCTGCTTCTCTCAATCCTTGGGTAAAAATTGCCTTTGGTCAATTGTTTAGCTCGGCAGGCTCGGAAAAGACTGTAAGCGGGATTACTGGAA
>JBGTMK010000354.1:0-6536 GCA_041743605.1 Nostoc sp. | reverse complement strand
AGCAACTAAGAGAATTTTATGGTAGTAGAACTACTTATGACCATGAGAAAGGTACTCGCCATCCTTTAGAAGCCAAGATTTTACTTGAATTTGTACCGCTAGAACTGGGGCAGAAAATCCTTGATGTAGCGACTGGAACAGGTTTATTGGCGATAGCCGCAGCTGAAAAAGTTGGTTCTGAGGGTTATGTGATTGCGATTGACATGACCCCTGGAATGTTGCATCAAGCAAGACTGAAGATTGCCGCAGCAAAGTTAGAAAATATCGAGTTGATTGAGGCAGATGCAGAATATTTTCACTTTAGTGATAGTAGTTTTGATGTTGTCTTTTGCTGTGAGGCAATTGTACTTTTTCCTGATATCCTCACTATTTTACAAAAGTGGTACCGCTTCTTGAAAACAGGAGGGTTTGTGGCATTTACCTGTCCTCCCGAAACTGCTTATATGGCATCTCTTCAGCAGAGTGTCTACGCTAGAGTTTTGGGTGTATCATTATCACATATCCTTGAACCGCTTGGGACTCCAGAAAAATGTCGTAATTTGCTCATTCAGGCAGGTTTTAGAGATATCGAAATTAAGATTGAGCCATCGGGTCGTTATCGCCCTCTAAGGGATAAAGAATTATCTCAAATAGCAATGAATATAAATTTTAAAGGTAATCCTTTGTTGTCAAAATTATCACAAGAACAACTAAATCAGTTGCAAGTTGAGTACAAAGCAGAAATTGAGAAACTAACAACTGATCGAGGTATTTGGGAAGACACGACAAAGTTATTTGTTCGCGCTCGAAAATAAGTTTTACCTTAGCGCGAAGGCCTGGAAGTGACTGATCTTTGCAAATTAGCTAGAGCGCGATTGTAATCCAAAATAGCTGTGATTCGATTACCTTCTGCTCTTGTCAGGTCATTTTCAGCAGCAATTACCTCGGTTTGAGTACCCACCCCGGCTTGGAACCTGAGCCTTGCTAAATTCAAAGCTTCTTTGGCTTGATTTAAAGCCACACTAGAAGTTTGCACATTCTCTAAATTGGCTTGCAATTGAGAGTAAAACTGTTCGACATTAAAGCGGATGATGTCACGCTGACTACCAAATTGACTCTCTGCGATCGCAATATTAGCTTTCGACTGAGCCGCCCTTGCTCTTGCTGCTCCCCCATCATACAAATTTAAATTTCCTTGAATTCCCACTGAATAGCCATCAGCAATGCTGACGCCATCATCAAACCGATCTAGCAGGTTATAGTTACCTGTCAAACTAAGTTGCGGCCCCAACTGTGAAAGTGCTTGTCGTCTCTGTTGCTCACCAACGTTACGTTGTGCTAATTGCTGTTGCAGTTCTGGACGATTTTGAAAGGCTCTAACAATAGTTTCTTCAAGTGTTGGCTGCCAAAGACCCGCTAATTGTACTGGATCTGCCGCAGCGATATTAACTGATTGTGCCAAACTTAACCGAGTTGCTAACCGACGACGAGCAACTTGCTGGTCTGAGATAGCATTAGTCAGTAGTTGTTGGGCGTTTGCTAAATTTACCTGAGCTTGCAGCACATCGAACCGCGTACCTACTCCAGCCTGTTCTCTCGCTTGGGTATCTCGCAAACTAGCCTGGGCATTTTCCACAGCAGACCGATTAATTCGTACTTGTTCATCTGCTTCTTGCAAATCGTAATATTCAGTTGTGACATTCAACTCGATTTCCAGAGATGTACTCTCAACATCTAACTCATCTATCCGTAACCGTTCCTCTTCAGCTCGGATAGCAGCTTGTCGGTTCCCAGAAGTATAGAGGTCATAATTCAGTTGTGCTGAACCGTTGAAAGAGGTGCTGGCTTGAGATGAATTGCTAGTCAAACCATTACCACTGTTAGTTAAACTACTGTTAATACCAACAGTAGGAAGCAAGGCAGCTTGAGACTCGCGTAGGGATGAGCGACTGCGTTCTAGCTCTAATATGGCTACTTGTAAATCTCGATTGTTGCGTTTTGCTAGTTCTAAAGCTTGTGCCAAACTGATTGGTACAGTTCCCTGAATTTGTACTTCCTCCGGTTTGGTAGGAAATTGGAGAGGATTAGGATTGGGGTTGAGGTTATCGGGAACCTGTACAGGACTTGAGGAATTCTGCGGTTTTAGGGGAGTTGCTGCACTTGCTAAAGTTGGAAAAAGAATAGCGATAGCTACGGGAATCCAGGTAGAATGCGCGAAGAATAAGCTGAAATTCATAATCTAGATGTAGTCATTAATTAGGCTTCTTTGAGGATAAATCAAAAGTTTTGATCCTGATTGACCTACAGAGATTTAAATCTTAAATTCCCCCTCCAAGGTGTAATCTTAACAAATTAGCCTACAATCAAACCATCCTGAACTCGAATAATCCTTTTGGTTTGAGCCGCGATATCTGGCTCATGAGTGACAATCACAATTGTGATTCCTTGGTCATTAAGCTCTGTTAACAAACTCATCACCTCATGGGAAGTTTCAGTATCCAAAGCTCCGGTTGGCTCATCTGCCAAAACTAATGCAGGTCGGTTGACCAAAGCACGAGCGATCGCTACTCGTTGTTGTTGTCCCCCAGATAGTTGACTAGGACGGTTAGATGTGCGTCCATTTAGTCCTACTTTTTCCAGAGCTTCTAATGCCCTTTCACGGCGTTTTGGTTTGGGTAAATTAGCATAAACCATTGGTAACATGACGTTTTCCAGCGCTGTCGCCCGCGCCAATAGGTTAAATTGTTGGAAAACAAAACCTATCCTTTGGTTGCGGATATAGGCTAATTCATCATCATCAAAAGTCGTCAGGTTTCTCCCTTCAAAAATATAGTCCCCAGTTGTGGGACGATCCAGGCATCCCAAAATATTCATGAGCGTAGATTTTCCCGAACCTGACGCACCCATAATCGAGACATATTCCCCCTCCTCAATAGAGAGTTCAATTCCTTTAAGTATTGGAACACTAACTTCTCCCAAGTAGTAAGTTTTAGTAATAGATTTCATCCAGATCATTGTTGGCATAGTAGAGAAACGCGATTAATCGCGTCTGTACAAGAATTACGAATTACGAATTACGAATTACGAATTATTTAGTCGCTTCTTAAAGCAGTGATTGGATCTAATTTAGATGCGTTCCGTGCTGGAATCACCCCAGCAACTAAGCCAACGCTCAATGAAAGTCCAAACCCAGCAATGATGGACAAGAAAGAAATGACAAAGGGAAATTTGAAAATGTTTGCAGCAGTAAAGGCTAATACAATCCCAGTGGCCATACCAATAGTTCCACCAGCAATGGAAATCACGATCGCTTCGGCTAAAAATTGATTCAGGATTGCAGAATTAGTTGCCCCTACGGCTTTACGAATCCCAATTTCTCGCGTCCGCTCAACCACGGAAACTAGCATAATGTTGGCAATACCAATTCCACCAACCACTAACGAAATTCCTGCGATCGCTACTACCATGACTGTAAATAAACCCACCACATTCGTGAAGGTACTAACAATATCAGCTTGATTGGTCAGCCGAAAATCATCAGCTTGCGGCGGATAAATGTTGTGACGCAACCGTAAGAGATTGGTGACTTGAAACTGAGCGGCTTCTAATTCTTCCTGATTAGCACCTTTGACTAAAATTCCATTTACAGAAACACCTACTAAGGCATTATTCCCAACTAGTCTCTTCGACATACTAGTGAGAGGGATAAAAACTTGGTCATCTCGATCCATCGGCCCCTGAGAACCTTTAGGTTCCATCACCCCAATCACTTCGTAAGCCTCTCCCTGAATCCGAATTCTCTCGCCGATGACATTGGCATTCTGTCCGAAGAGTGTGTTTTGGACTGTGGGGCCAAGAATCGCTACCTGGGCGACAGTATCTAATTCTTCCTGAGTGAAATATCTCCCTTGCTGGGGGTTGGTATTTCTGACTTCTGGGTAGTTCAAATCCGTGCCATAAATGGTTGTTGAAGTATTCTGTCCTGCATATACAACTTGGGCAGTCCGTTGGAGATAAGCAGAAACCATCTGTGCTGATGGCGCTTGTGTAGCGATCGCCTGTGCATCTTCCCAAGTCAAGGTGCTGCTAGAACCGACTCCTTGCCGGACATTCCCGCTTCTTGCAGCACCCGCTAAGATTTGGATCACATCTGTACCCAATGCTTGTATCTGTTGTTCAACCCCCTTTTGCACTCCCTGACCAACAGAAGTAATCGCAATGACTGATGAAATTCCAATAATCACGCCCAACATCGTTAGACCTGTGCGTAATTTGTTACTCCACAGAGTCTCTGCCGCCATCGTCAAAATTTCCAACAACGGTACTGTGCGGGTATTCTTAGCTTTCTTAGAGCCGCTAAATATCTTAAACATAAGGTTTTATTTACAACTAACTTTAAGAACGACCGCCACCGCCTCCTCTTCCGCCGCCACCACCTCCTCTTCCACCACCACCACCTCCACCTAGACCGGGAAAAACTCCTCCTCGTGGTGTTGATTGCGGACGTGATCCTGGTGGGAAACTGAGTAATACTCTTTCGTCTCCTGTCAATCCAGACTTAACTTCGGTAAAGTTATTAGCGGTGACGCCAGTCTCGATGCGAGTAAACACAGGTTTGTTATCGGCTCCAGCCACATACACACCTGTGGCATTTTGTTGGCGCACGACTGAGGCTGTTGGCACTACTAAAGCATTTTCAACTTGACCGACTTGAAAATCTACTTCCACATTCATCCCAGATCGCAGTAGCCTTTCCGGGTCTGAAAGCGATACTCTGACTTCAAAACTGGTGACGTTTTGCGCGACTATTGCTTGGGCAGCAATTTGGCTGACTTTACCTTCAAAGGTTTTTCCTGGGTAGGCATCTGCTTGAATCGAGACTTTTTGACCAAGGCTGATTTTAGAAATATTTGTTTCCGCTAAACTTGCGACAATCTCATTTGTTGAAGCGAGAGACAAGATTGAAGAAGAAGAAGAAGAAGCTACTTCACTACTAGCAGTTGTGGGTGTCACGAATGCGCCGGGATCAGCAAACTTCTTTGTCACCACACCATCAAAAGGTGCGCGAATAATTGTGTCATTAATTTGAGCTTGGATGTTTTGCAGCGAACCACGAGCTGATGTTACCTGAGCGCGGGCTGCGTCAATATCTTCTTGGCGCGTTCCGGCTTTCACAAGTGCCAAAGCTTGCTGTCTCTGCTTCACTACAGCTCTTGCTTGCTCAATATCTTCTGGACGTGAACCGGCTTTTTGCAACCCCAGTGCTTGTTGTGCTTCATTAACTTGGGCTTGAGCGCTGTCGCGGTTGGAACGGTTTTGGTTAAGAGTCTGAAGAGAAATACCGCCTGCATTGTAAAGTTGTTGATTACGAACCAAATCATCTTCTGCTTGGCGAAGGGCGGCTTGAGCGCTTTGTAAACGTGCCTGTGCTTGGGCAATATCTTGAGAGCGATTACCTGCTTGTACCTTTTGCAGATTTGCCTGAGCTTCGTCTAATACTCCTTGGGCTTGAGCAATATCTTGAGGACGATTACCTGCGATCGCTTTTTGCAAATTCGCCTCGGCTTGTGCCAACTGTCCTTGAGCAGAGGTGAGTTGTCCTCGCAGGTTGGAATCATCCATGTAAGCGACAATCTGTCCTTGTTTGACGAGATCCCCTTCTTTCGCCAGCAGTGTTTTCAAGATGCCGGAATTTTTCGGACTGAGGTTAATTGACCGCTCAGGCTTCACCGTTCCGTTCGCTGAAACTGTCATTGTTAAACTCCGCCTTTGTACAGGTCTTGTTAGCACCCGACGACTGGCTTCTTGGCGGGAAACAACGGCTACTTGGTAATAAACTGCATAGCCAATTCCCCCCAAAAGGCAAAGAGCAATTAGCCAAGAGAGCCAGTTACGTCTGCCCTTGGTTTTCTTTACCTCTGGAACCAAAACTGGTGATGAGGAATCTACGGTGTTTGATGTGTCAATTTTCATATCCACTTTTTGTATAAGGAACGGCTACCGAGCTTGTTATTCACGGCTAAAACTATAGCCTGGTAGCCCTATACTGACAATGATTTTGAGTTTTTAGTGTTTTAAAGGTTTATTTGCAGTACCAATCCACTAGGAAGTCTGAAGAAATTATCACGGACTCTCACTAATCTTCTAGATGGAACAACTTCCTGATTGGGAAGAATAATATCTCCGTTAGGAAGTCTGTAATAACCTTGATTACGCAGTCTGACTATGGATCTAGCAGGAATAATTTGCCCATTGGGATATCTGATATCACCATTACCAAGTCTGACTACTCTGCTATAGGGTTGGTTGTTACGGTTCCAATTGTCCCTGTCTCTAGAGTTTCTGACTTCTCCAGGATAGGGTCTGCCGTTACGGTTCCAATTACCCCTGTCTCTAGAGTTTCTGACTTCTCTAGAGTTGCTTCTGCCGTCGCGATTCCAATTTTGATTGCGATCGCTAACAACATAGACTTCCGTCTGGGCATTTGCAGGCGCAGTCAACAGAGTGGGAACAATGATCAAAGCAGCAGCAGCTAAAACTATCGATACACGGTTTGG
>JBGTMK010000353.1:0-2197 GCA_041743605.1 Nostoc sp. | reverse complement strand
TTTAGCCGAGTTAGCTATAATGCGCTTTTGTCTATTTGCACTCTTATTGATAGCAGTTGGGTGAAAACATCCAGGTGCTTTTTCACCTTTAGCAAGTAAAGATTGTCCAGTACAAGGAGCATCTACTATTACTAGATTGCTAGAGCAGGGAAACATTTCAGCAAATATACTCGAATCTCTATTAACCACTGCACAAGGACTGATATGGCAACGTTTCAAATTAGAAATTAGCATTCCTAGACGTTTGCCGATTACTTCATTACTGATGAGTAAGTCAGGTTGTAAAGCTTTCCAAGCAAAGATACTTTTACCTCCTGGTGCGGCACACATATCAAAAACTAAACTCACTGAGTGAGGAATAGCTAATAAACTATTAGCTGCAAATACCGAAGAAAAATCTAAACAATAGAAAGATCCTTGTTGATGTAAGGAATGCTGACCGGGTTTTTCTCCCAGGTATAAACGGTCAATAAATTGTGGTTGCCAATAGATTGGTGTTTCTACTGCCAAAGGCGAAATATCTGGCTTTTCTTGACACCAAAGAATACTGGGTGAAAAAGGCTGAGGATTTATTAAAGCCTCGATAAATTTTTCTTGATCATCTAGATTAGTGAACAAACGCCGTGAGACTTTAAGTAATAAATTAGAAGGTTTTTCCATCTGGATTATGAATTACGAATTACGAATTACGAATTACGAATTACGAATTACGAATTACGAATTACTGTCTTCGCAGCGGTAGCGAGTCCGCGAGCATCATTACAAATTATGAAATAAAACTGTTACACAAGAACAATGTAATTAAGGCTTTTGGCTTCATACTCAAAAGATAATGACCGCCATTGGGATCGCAATGGCCAAGCTACCCCACTGCACCGGAGAAGGTCATGATCTTAGATAATTTTCCGCAAAAATTACGCAAAGAAGCACAATTATGGAGGGATGAAGGATTAATTAGTTCTTCGCTGTATGAGCAAATAGCAGAACGTTATCAATTTAGGAACATCGAAGCTGCTGCACGCGATCGCAATAAAGCGATCGCAATTGCTGTGGGCAGTGTACTTTTATGCTTAGGCATAATTACCTTTGTATCAGGAAACTGGCAAGGAGGATCGCGAGAAGTCAAATTTATTTTGATGATAAGTTTGTTTTTTGCGATCGCAATCACTGGATTTTACACCTGGAGATCACCCGAAGGAAAGAAGCCAGAACGAAGCAAACGTCTATTGGGAGAAGGATTACTAATTTTAAGCGCCTTCATCTTCGGTGCAAATTTACTGCTGATGGCCCAGATGTTCAATATTACCGGTTCAGTTTCCCAACTGTTTCTCGCCTGGGGATTGGGTGTTGTGGTGATGGCCTTCAGTTTGTCCTTAAATTCTTTAGGAATTCTATCAATTGTCCTGGTGGAAATCGGCTATTGGACTGGACTAGAAGACTTGTGGTACGCAACAGGAGAGTTAACTTGGTCGCGTCTAGTAATCCAGCATATGCCATTGTTGGCATGGCTGGTATTTGTACCCTTAGCCTACTTCTGTCGATCTCGCTGGATTTTTGGTCTAGCAGCCTTTGTTTTTGCTAGTTCCTTACAAGCCAACCTTAATCCTCTGCCACTGCTGAATTATGCTGATATAGCCCCTTGGGTGGCATCTTTTGCTTTTGCACTCCCACCTGCATTATTCTGGAGTTATGATGACTTGCTGTTTCCAACCATAAATTACAGGTTATTTCAATCCCTAGCCCGTAATTTAGCATTGGTTAGCTTCGGCGTTGTCTTTTACATTCTGTCTTTTCGTTGGGTCTGGGAATCTCCATATAGTTATAATCAGCCAACGAATTTGACAAACTTGTTCGAGTCTCTGCCGGTCATCGATTTGGGGATTCTCAGCGGCTTGGCGGTATTGCAATGGTTGTTTCTACTGCGTCAAAGAAATAACCCTCCGCGTCGAGAAGTGATTTTCACCACTGCCGTTATTGGTACTTTTCTTGCCTTTATTGTTGCAGCACCTTTTTGGCATCAAACTATCAGCCGGATTGATGAACTTGGCATTTTTATTTTCAATGTACTTCTAGCAACATTAGCCTGGGGACTAATTCAAGAAGGATTGAAATTAAGTAACAGAAGCTCCTTTTGGGGCGGTATGCTGTTAGTAACACTGCAAGTTATCAGTCGGGTGCAAGAGTATGATACAGACTT
>JBGTMK010000352.1:0-3595 GCA_041743605.1 Nostoc sp. | reverse complement strand
ATTGGGATCAGTTAGGCTATGGTTTAATTTTAGGTGGAGCAATGGGCAATGGTATTGATCGGTTCGTTTTAGGCTATGTCGTTGATTTTATCGATGTTCGCTTGATTAATTTTGCTGTATTTAATATAGCAGATTCATTTATTACTATTGGTATTGTTTGTCTGTTAATTGCTACTTTCCAAAAAACACCAAGTTCCAGTGACAGGTCAAGTTGAACTTAAATATTAAATAATCCCACGATTTTTTTGAGAATGAGTATAGCTCAATTTTTATAGTCGTGGGATTATTAAAATTATCATTATACTCTAGCTTTTAAGCACTCGTATTTAGAGTTTTTGGCTAACTGTATTTTGCTAATTTATTGGGGGTTAGGTTCGCGCTGAAAGTCATATTCATCCTGGATGAAATTTTCTGAACTTGGTGTTGAACTATCAACTGGGTCAGATTCACCCTGCATCAAACTTTCCGGCGTAGTTGTATTGTCAATTGTGGTGTTACCATCGAAAAGTGGTACTGAAGTATCATCAGTTGTAGGAGCTATGACTGCTGTACCTTCCGGACAACGGGAATTAAGAGGCGATCGCTCACACAAAATTTTCATCCCTTCTGGTGAAAGCTTGATTTCCGTTGGCGCATTAATGGATAGGCTATCGGATTCGGCTATCGGGGATTTACTTGATTCGGCAACAGCAACATTGGTAGTAAGAGCCAAGGTCAAAGCTGTACCAATCATGGTCAGATATTTTCCCTTCATTCTGAAATTAACCTCAACGGAAACAGAACACTCCGCCAATTTAATCAAACAACTGATTTGAGAAAATCTGCCTAAATGAAGATGTATAAATGAGTTAGAAGATATATGAAAATTTTCTGATGTAAACTTTAAATTTACTGTAAATTAATACCAAGTTTTGAGAAATACTAAAATCAAAGTATTAACCCTTATTGTTTAATCCATAATATTAAGTAAAATCAATATGATAGACCAGAAAACCAAAGTTGGGGATTAGCAAAAAGTGACAAATCCAATAGAGTAGGTTTGCGGAATGGATATTATCTTAGTGTAAGATTGAATCGGTAAGAATTACGTACAGCCAATTTCTGCTTTGGCTTATGAGTAGAATGGTGAAATATTCTGTATACAGATTGTCATTCTCCCGATTCTTTGCCAATAATTGTGATGTAAATAGCCGATGAGTTCCCCCCAACCTCCTCACAAGCCACAAACTTTACTTGGTCAACTGACTCAAGCCGTTCAGACAATTCAAGCGAGGGTTGACTTTTCCAAGTTAGCGCTCAAGCCTAATGCCAAAGTACCAGAACTCTGGGTGCAGGATGCGGGGGCGGATAAGGCAGAGGTATATCCACTGTTAGGCGATCGCTATATTCTAGGTCGTAGCTCCAAATCCAGCGATATTGTCATCCGTAACCCTGTTGTCAGTCAAATTCACCTGTCGCTATCGCGCAATTCTACTCAGCGCATACCAGTTTTCGTCATTAAAGATGAAAACTCCACCAATGGCATTTATCGTGGTAAACGTCGTGTTAGTTCTCTAGAACTGCGTCACGGCGATATTCTCACCCTAGGCCCCCCAGAACTCGCCGCCTCTGTGCGGCTGCAATACGTCGATCCACCAGCTTGGTATGTCAAAGCTGCAAGTTCGACAGCTTATGGTATCGCTGGTGTCAGTGCCTTGTTAGGGTTAGTGATTGGCGTAGAATGGCTGAAATTTCAAGTTAAACCTCTACCTACAGCTACACGCGCCCCAGTAGTTGTTTACGCTCGTGATGGAGCCACCCCGCTGAGAGAGCCTCGGACAATCTCTCATGTAGACATGAAGCGATTAGAGGAATTTGGGTCTTATTTGCCAGCTGCGGTAGTGGCTTCAGAAGATAGTCGTTACTATTGGCACTTTGGGGTTGATCCTCTGGGGATTTTACGAGCCGTGTTGATCAATAGCCGTAGCGGCGATGTGCAACAAGGAGCCAGTACTGTAACCCAGCAAGTTGCCCGTAGTTTGTTCCGTGAGTATGTAGGTAGACAGGATACCCTTGGACGTAAATTGCGGGAAGCAGTTGTCGCCCTAAAACTCGAAACCTTTTACAGCAAAGATGAAATTTTGCTGATGTATTTAAATCGGGTTTTTTTGGGGGGGGATACCTCTGGCTTTGAGGATGCAGCCCGATATTACTTTGAAAAGTCGGCTAAAGAATTAACTTTGGCAGAAGCAGCAACATTGGTAGGAATTTTACCAGCCCCCAACGCTTTCGATTTTTGTGGGGATGGGCCAAATAAGCTAGAAGCGGTTGAATACCGGAATCGCGTGATTAAGCGGTTGTTGGAAATGGGCAAAATTCAACCTGAGGATGCGAACCGAGCCAGACGCTCCACCGTCCAAATTAGTCCTAAAGTCTGCGAACAGCAAGCCAAGACCATCGCACCTTATTTTTACAGCTACGTCTTCTCTGAACTGGAATCAATCTTGGGGGAGGGAGCCGCAAGAGAAGGAAACTATATCATTGAAACCAAGCTCGATCCAGCAATACAGAGCCAAGCAGAAGCAGCGTTGAATAATTCAGTGAATAACGCTGGTAGAAATTTTAATTTTTCTCAAGGGGCAGTAGTCACCCTTGACTCCAGTACAGGTAGTATCCTCGCAATGGTTGGCGGGACTGATTACAGAAAAAGTCAGTTCAATCGTGCTTTTCAAGCCAAAAGACAACCGGGTTCCACCTTTAAAATTTTTGCTTACACCGCTGCGATTCAACAGGGAATTTCAGAATCAAAAAGTTATTCTTGTGCCCCTTTACCTTGGCAAGGCTTTACTTATAAACCCTGTCGTGCGGGTGCTGGTACTAGCTTAGATATTGCTACCGGACTGGCACTTTCAGAAAATCCTATTGCCCTGCGAGTTGCTAGAGAAGTCGGGCTGGATAAAGTCGTAGCAATGGCGCAGCGTTTGGGGGTAAAGTCAAACCTTGAGCCGGTTCCTGGCTTAGTACTAGGTCAAAGTGTAGTCAATGTTCTGGAAATGACTGGTGCTTTTGGCAGTATTGGCAATCGCGGTGTTTGGAATCGGCCCCATGCCATTAACCGAATTTTAGACAGTGGTGATTGCCGCGATCGCAATGATATCAAAACCTGCCGTGTGATCTACTCCTTCGACCAAGACAAAGATGCCAACAAACGAGTGCTGACAAATGGTGTAGCCGATGAGATGACTAGTTTGATGCGTGGTGTAGTTACAAGAGGTACTGGTCGTAGTGCTGCTATTGGATTAGGAGAAGCTGGTAAAACTGGCACGACTGATAAAAATGTTGACTTATGGTTCATTGGTTTTATCCCCAGTCAGCGACTTGCAACTGGCGTTTGGTTGGGAAACGACAATAATTCCCCAACATCTGGTAGCAGCGCTCAAGCAGCTCAGTTGTGGGGGAATTATATGCGGCGGATTACAAGGTAAATTGGGGACTGGAGACTAGGGACTGGAGACTAGGAAGATGCAGAAGGTTAGAGGTGGCCAAAATTCAGCTTTGCTACCTTACCTCTTCCCAATCCCCAGTCCCCAATTATTGATATCCCTGCCAAGGAGTG
>JBGTMK010000351.1:0-7697 GCA_041743605.1 Nostoc sp. | reverse complement strand
GACACAAGAGAGATTTTGCCCTGACACAAAAATAGCATGAGTCAAAAACGTCCAAATTTCATCAAAGTCAACAGCCTACCAACACCCCATCCAATGACTAATGACTATTAAAAAGCCTGAATCCATTCTTTGACAGAATATTCAGTCCAGATGCCATTTTTCCAGTAAGGATCGTTTTCAATTAACTCGCGCACAGTAGCTTCGTCTTCGGCTTCGTAAATCCCAAAAACTTTTGTAACATCCTTGGTGGGGCCGATGGTAATCAGCACACCGGATTCTTTCTGTTTTGCTAATCCGTCTAAATGAGCTTGACGGTGAGGGACACGTTTTTCGAGAACGTCTTCGCAGTAAGTTCCCCAGAGTACATATTTAGGCATAGCTAAGACTATTTTGGATTTTAGATTTTGGATTTTGCAGCCAGTGCGTCGGGGATTGAGGAATTATTAATTCCTCACTCCTAGTAAATGACAAATGACAAATGACTAACTTCTCAAGTTGACGCCGAATTTTTCCACCAGGGCTTCGCGGACTTTATTGTGTACTGGTTCAACTTCAGCCTCAGTCAAAGTGCGATCGCTAGCCCGATAAATTAAGCGGAATGCTAAACTTCGCTGCCCTTCGGGGACATTTTCGCCGCGATATTCATCAAATAATTCCACCGAGTCGAGCAAATCTTTACCCGCTTTGGTAATTACTTTTTGAATTTCGACAACTGAGATTTTCACGGGTGCGAAAAAGGCGATATCGCGATCGCTAGCTGGATAGGTAGAATAGGGACTGAATGTGGGAACGAGAACTTCGTCTTGTCCTAGAGAATCTAAAAGCACATCTAGATCCAACTGGAAAACGTAGACGGAATCTGGTAAGCCTTTTTCTCGTCGCAATTGGGGATGGAGTTGTCCAAAAATACCCAGCCTGTTACCCCGAATCCACAGAGAAGCTGTGCGTCCTGGATGTAAGCGATCGTCGCGGCGATCGGGTTGGAATTCTACCTCCAAGGCAAGTTGCCGAAATACACTTTCTAAAATGCCTTTGGCTTCAAACCAGGTGATGGGTTGTTCGCGCCCACTTTTTGACCATTTGCCAAGAGTGCGATCGCCTCCCATAATTCCCGCAAGGGCTTCTGTTTCTTGCAAACCATCTTCTTCTTGCCAGAAAATTTGCCCGATTTCAAAGCCGTTGAGCGCACCATTACCTTGCTCTAAATTGTATTGAAAGGCATCAATCAACCCGGCGATCAAATCGTTTCTCAGCGCTGAATATTCGGCAAATAAAGGGTTTGACAGTACTATCTCTCTGTCTTCTCCTGGTTTGACTAAAGAATAGTGGATTAATTCTGTTAACCCTTCAGCCCGCAAGAAAGCTCGTAACTTGCGAACTAGTTCTTGATCTAAAGGCAGATAGCCAGCTTCCGCTTTTTCTGGTAATGTGTCGCAGAATTTGTTGTAACCGTAGAGGCGAGCAATTTCTTCAATTAAGTCAATTTCTCGTTCTAAGTCGCGGTAACGATAGGGTGGGACAGAGACAGACCATGTAGGTTGATGGCTGCTATCTTCTCCTGAAGAAGTTAACTTACATCCCAATGCAGTCAGGATGCGTTCAACGTCTTGTTCTTGGAGTTCACCTGTGTCTTCTCCTAAATCGATTGGCCCTAGTATTTGATTAACTCTGTCTAAACGCAGGGCAATAGAACGACTCCAGGTAGAAGGATCGGGGCGGGTGTCGGCAATTTCCTGCTGGACAAGAATTCCACTAGCTAATTCGCTAATTAAAGATAAGGCGCGGCGATTAGCTATTTCCAACTCAGCGCGGTTAACTCCCCGTTCATATCTGCCAGAAGCCTCACTTCTTAACCCAACACTCCGGGAAGAACGGCGAATTGCTACGGAATCAAATAATGCTGCTTCTAAAACTATACTTTGAGTCCCTGCATGGACTTCCGTTTCTTCTCCACCCATAACTCCCGCCAATGCAACGGGTTTGTCGTTAGCAGTAATTAACAAATTTTGGGATGCTAGGGTGCGAGTTTGTCCATCTAGGGTTTTGAGGAATTCTCCATTATTGGCGAAGCGAACGCCGATGGTTAAATTTTCGCTACTTGCAACAGATTTTATGCGATCGCAATCAAAGGCGTGTAGTGGTTGTCCCCATTCCAACAACACGTAGTTAGTAATATCCACAACATTACTTATAGGACGTACCCCAGCAGCCCGCAAACGCTGTTGCAACCATTCGGGAGATGGAGCAATTTTCACCTGTTCAATTACCGTACCGATGTATGCAGGACAAGCTTGGGTATCAGCAATTTTTAAAGCTAAATTTCCGGTAGTTTTGGGAATAGAGACTTCACCAGGTTCAGGAATACTCAACTTTCCACCAGTCAAAGCTGCTACTTCCCGTGCTACCCCTACCATACTTAGAGCATCAGCGCGGTTGGCAGTTGCGGTAAGGTCTAAAATTACATCATCTAAACCCAACAACGGCCGCACATCACTACCCAATGGTAAATTTTCCTGGGTAAAAATATGAATTCCGTCTACATCGGTGGGCAAACCGAGTTCCTTTAAAGAACAAATCATGCCCTGAGATGGGACACCACGTAGTTTTGCAGGTTTAATTTTTAAATCAATATTGGGTAAGTAAGTACCCGTAGTTGCCACAGGTACATAGATATCTGCCTTCACATTGGCAGCGCCACAGACAATATTTAAAATCTCATCTGCACCGATATCCACTTGGCAAACACTTAATTTATCGGCGTTGGGATGGGGTTGACGCTCAAGCACTTTCCCAATAACCACGCCATTTGCCCAAGTGCGACGGTCTTCAATATCTTCTACCTCAAACCCTGCCATTGTCAGGGTTTCAGCTAATTCTTCTGGACTAAGTTTTATCTCTACTAGTTCGCGCAGCCAATTTAGAGAAATACGCATGGAGTGTGCTTGTTTTAGGAATCGTCTTTTGCTCTTATTTTAGGGTGCAAGAAGCGCTCGATGGCTACTCGTCCTGCAAAGCGTACCCTTTCACTTGAACAATCCTACTACGTTAGACTGGCAGAACAATCTCTCATGCTAATCTTTTCTTTTCGTCTTGACTTGTGTCAGTCAATGTGAGTTAGATGTTTGCTACGAGAGATTCAGTAGCTAATCTATACAAATGGAACCCACGATTGAACAGTTAAAAGCTTTCTACGATTTATGTGTGCGAGTAAGTAACCTACTACAAACAATTGAGCTAACCAGGTACGACAAGCGATCGCAAAGAATTGTATTGGTTGGCGTTACGAATACCTGAGAGTATCTCTTGTCGGACAGCACCAAGGAAAGCAACTCGACCATCGGTAATTAATTCTCGCAACACGGCAACATGGGGTGAGTCGTCAACTTTATAATTGCGTCTGAGAGCTAAAGACCAGACTGAAGTATCAACAATGACTTTCATCGACTCCGACGCTGTTGCTTGTAGTCATAATCATCCTCGTATTCAATCGTACCAAATAGCTCCAGAATTTTCAGTTGCTTTCGACGTTGCACATACTCTCGTAATGCCTCTTCAACAACCGCGTCCTTAGTTGGATGACCACCAAGTTCGAGAGCTTCCTTAATTAAGTTTTCGTCAATTTCTAGATTAGTAGCCATGTATAGATTATCGCACAAAATAATGTGCAGTAAAAACTCATTGGAGTAGTTAATTTAAGTCAAATGCATAAAGACTATTTTCAGTAATTCGGCGCGGGTAAATGGTTTAGTCAGATAGCCAGATGCTCCGACTAATTTCGCTTTTACTTTGTCTACAATCCCTTTACTTCCAGTGACAAAAATGATGGGAGTCTTCTGAAATATTGAATTATTTCGTATAATCCGGCACAACTCATAACCATCGATTCCTAGCATATTTAAATCCAGCAAAATTAAATCTGGTTTGTGCCTTATAATTGACAAAACGGCTTTTACTGGATCGTTAATAGTCACTACAGAAAAATTTTCATTTTCTAAGAAATAACTAATTTCTTTAAGAATTGTGGGGCTATCATCAACAGAAACGATTTTGTGGATTTTTTGTGCCGTTACAGTAGCAGCCGTTACTCTTTGAGAAGCATAATCTATGTTATTTGATATTGTTGGTTCCTGAAAGTTTTCTTTTGGAGGAGTAAAAATCTCTGGTAATCGCTGAACAGAAGCTATACTCTCTTCAGAAATATTTGGGTAAGGGTTGACGGTGCTAGTTAGTTTTTCTTTCGTGTCAACTAACTCTGGAACTAATTTTGAGAAAAGCGTAGGCGTAGCCCGTTGTAGACATGGCTCTTCAAAAATCCTTGGTAATTTATCATAAGGTGGATCAGGTTCATGCAAGATAATCGCACCCTCAAGGATGTAAGGGTATAAATTGCGAGCTAGTTGGATTTCATCTTGATTCAAAATTGTCGCCAGATGACACAGACTAAAACCCTTCATCCAATTAGCTAAGTCTGGCTGGAGATTTGGCAAATCTTGGTTCTCAATTTTTTTGCTATTAATCAACAGATATGGACGTTGATATGGAGAAGAAATTTGAGGCACAAAAGCTTGCCAATTCTGTAATCTTATTTGGCAACGGTCTAAAATTTTTGCTCCATCTAGCCTACAAATTCTTGGTATTTTCTCAAGTGGTTCTCTTAATTCATAAGTCCCTTCTTTTATTAGTAAAAATGATTCAATCACCTCTTTAACTAATTCTTGAATCAGCACTGCTGCTTGTGTAGAATGTAGATGTTGTTGACTAACAAGCCATGATATAGCCTGATACTCAGGAGGGTGGCTTCTTGAATTAATGTCATCTTCAATTAACTCACTGTGTGAGTCAGGTTCAAACATCAGCCTTACTTGCACACGAACCTCATTAGTAAGGAGTGGAATCTGCTGACTGAGACGACGCAAATGGCGTTCTAGTCGATCAAAGGGTTCCACTGAATGCGTAGCGTAAGTTATTTTACCTTCCTCTAAGTAAATAGACCAAGTAACTGAGTTACTTAATGCTTGTAAACAAGTACTGTCGGAGCAATTGGATAACTGTCTTAACAAACTTAGAGGACGTAGCTTCGTAAATGCACCTGAGTTATTCATATTTTTCAAATTTTTTTGCGGAATCAACAACCGAACATTTGTAGATTGAAAATATTAGCGGTGAAGTATTTTATTTTTTGTAAGATTTCTCTACGCAAAACTTATTCCTTTGAAAATATGTAAATATATTAAAAAGTGTAAGTTTTATAAACTAGTTGTTACATTTGGTACGTTTTACTTAATCTATCTCAAAAAATAAGTAGGCGGGTATGAATAAAGGTAAACACTTGTGATGCCTAAATTAACAGCAGATGTTGTTTACTTCTGGATTTTACTCACTACTGACAACTCTTGGATGAAGACCTTAATAATGACGTTTATTCATACCTACTCACTTAAAGAACCAAATTTGATTCCAAGTTCGCGCAGTTACACTGGTATACCTCTAGGGTTAATTATCTTAATTATGGTTAATTATTTTTCTATAAAGGAACGATTCTTCTACATAAAATCTTTAAAAAGCTGCCTAGGAAAGTTTACGTATTTATTGTACTGTAGGTTTTATGGATATAAATTTTTGGTAGATACATCACAACAGCTAATGCTGGGTTTTGATAAACTCTTTTTTGCTAAACTAAACAGTACTCAAGTTCTTCTTAAAGATATAGAAAACTTCATGAAAATAACTTGTTTAATGAAGATTAGAGCATCTACCACTAGATACTATATTCTATAATCTCCGAGGAAACTCGAATTATATACTCTGAGGAAAGGGAAATAAAACTTTGAAATTTAACATAACACAAAAAGTTATGCATGATACATTAAGACTTGATGAAGTAGTAGAATTTGCTGAGAACCCAGAACCTCGTTGTCCTTGCGTGCTTTTACTAGACACATCTGGGTCAATGCAAGGAGATCCGATTGAGGCTTTAAATCAGGGTTTGCTGAGTTTGAAGGATGAACTAGTCAAAAATTCCTTAGCCGCAAGACGGGTAGAAGTAGCGATCGTCACTTTTGATAGTAATATCAATGTAGTACAAGACTTTGTGACTGCCGATCAATTCAATCCACCTATTTTGACAGCACAGGGCTTGACAACGATGGGTGCAGGAATTCATAAAGCTTTAGACATAATTCAAGAGCGGAAATCTCAGTATCGTGCCAATGGGATTGCTTACTATCGTCCTTGGGTATTCATGATTACCGATGGAGAACCGCAAGGTGAGTTAGACCATGTGGTAGAGCAAGCATCCCAGCGTCTACAAGGGGATGAGGCGAATAAGCGTGTAGCATTTTTTACAGTAGGTGTAGAAAATGCGAACATGACGCGTTTAAATCAAATAACCGTGCGTACCCCCTTAAAACTCAAAGGATTAAATTTTATCGAGATGTTTGTCTGGCTGTCAACTAGTATGTCGGCTGTTTCTCATTCGCAAGTGGATGAACAGGTAGCACTACCGCCAATTGGTTGGGGGACTGTTTAATTAAACATCGCAGCTTGATGTTGACACAGCTAGCTGCTAGAAAAAATCTATGAACATATCAAAACAGATTGCTCAATGGCGGATTGTGGCTGCTTCTGTATGTGGTACAAGTCACTTAAAAAACAATCAATTATGCCAGGATGCTCATCACTGGCAGATATTATCAGATAATGTTTTAGTGGCGGCCGCAGCAGATGGCGCGGGTTCTGCATTACTGGGGAAAGTGGGAGCGATGATTGCTGTGGAGACAGCAATAGAAAATATTTCCACCAGAGGGCTGACTCGAAAAAGTTTGAGTGATGATGCTTATGTGCGATCGCTCTTAAATGATGCCATAGTAGCGGCGAAAAAAGCTGTGGAGACTGAAGCCGCGACTTCTGACAAACAGCCTCAAGATTTAGCAACTACCTTAATTATGATGGTTGCCACACCAGAAGTTGTAGCTGTGGTACAGATAGGTGATGGTTTGGCAGTCGCAAAAGATCGTACAGGCAACCTCCTGGCACTAACTATGCCTGACAGCGGAGAATACATCAACGAAACCACTTTTTTAACTTCGCCTAGTGCCTTAGATACAGCGCAGATGAGATTATGGCGCACAGACATAGTAAATGTTGGTATTATTACCGACGGACTACAAATGCTGGCTTTGAATATGGTTGTTGGCGAACCTCACAAACCGTTCTTTTTTCCCCTATTTGAATTTGTAGCCAATACGGAGGATAAGACAGAAGCAAAGGATCAGTTGGTAAAATTTTTACGCTCAGAGCGAATTACGCAACGTACTGATGATGATTTGACACTCATTATAGCTGCATTCAATGACTCATGAGCAATAAATCTACAGGTTTAACATCTTACAATAACTCCCGTTAGCGGTAATTTCATTATGCAGGTACTACGTTCTTCCCCTAAAAAAGAAATCCTCAGCCTCAATGTCAGTTTGGGGCGTGGGGGTGAAGCTTGTGTTTATGCAGTGCCATCCGATAACCACTTGGTGGCGAAGATATACCACAAGCCAACCACTGCCCATGCCGAGAAACTCCAGGCGATGCTTGCCAACCCCCCAGAAAACCCTACAGCTAGTTTGGGGCATATCTCTATCGCTTGGCCAGAGGATTTATTAAGGACAGCAGATGGCAAAAATAGCATCCTTGGCTTTTTGATG
>JBGTMK010000350.1:0-29660 GCA_041743605.1 Nostoc sp. | reverse complement strand
GTGGATAACTGGATTTATGAGGATACTAACGAAACCTTCATCAAAGATGAAGAAATGCAGAAACGGTTGCTGAACCTCAACCCCCATTCTTTCCGCAAGATTGTATCAACTTTGTTGGAAGTGAATGGACGCGGTTATTGGGAGACTAGCGAGGATAATTTAGATCGTCTGCGCGAGTTGTACCAAGAAGTTGAAGACCGGATTGAAGGGATTGAATAATCCCTAATCATAAATGTAGAGACGTTCATAAAACGTCTCTACATAAAAAACGGTTTTGACAAATTGTATGGAATCCGGCTAAATGAAAATCAAATATATAATTATAGATATGTATGTCTGCTAAAGATGTCTTTCATGAAGTTGTCAAAACAGCTTTACACAAAGATGGTTGGCAAATTACTCACGATCCACTCACAATTAGCGTGGGAGGAGTTAATCTTTCGATTGATTTAGCCGCCCAAAAGCTGATTGCAGCAGAACGTGAAGGACAAAAAATTGCAGTCGAAGTCAAAAGTTTTTTAGAGAGGTCGTCTGCTATTTCAGAATTTCATACAGCATTAGGACAGTTTATTAATTATAGAGGTGCATTACGACGGCGGCAACCGGAGCGTGTTTTGTATTTAGCAGTACCTTTAACAACTTACAAAACATTTTTTCAACTTGATTTTCCTAAAGAGATGATAGTAGAAAATCAAGTGAAAATGCTTATTTATGATGTAGAACAAGAGGTGATTTTTCAATGGATAAATTAACTCGATATCGCCAGCTTGTACAACAGATATTACATGATTATAGTGAGCAAAAACCAGCTTACGGGAATATAGAAGTTGAAACAATTTTTGATATAGAACGTGACCATTATCAAATAGTTCATATCGGCTGGGAAGGTCAAGAATGGGTACATAGTTGTATTATTCATATTGATATTAAAGGTGGGAAAATTTGGCTTCAGTGGAATGGTACAGAAGATGATATTGCAGCTAACTTGGTAGCTGCGAGAGTTCCCAAGGAAGATATTGTGTTAGGGTTCCAGTCTCCTTTTATGAGACAGTTTACAGAATATGCTGTGAGTTAGGAGATGTTTTGAAAATCTCCAAGTACTAGTTAATTAATGTTAACCCCAACTCCTGTGGTTAATTAAAAAATTAACTTTTGCAAAAAAGGTTTTAGCCTTTGCTGAAATGTATTGGTTTATAAATAATCAATAAAGTAAGAGGCACGATAATACCGTGTTTTCCTCATTTATAAGATTTTTCACGGGATATATAAAAAAAGATAGGTTCGTAGACTCGCAATTAAATTTCGTACAATCACGCATCTCAAATGTTCGCAGTGAAGATTAGCCTAAAGTTCATAGCAATCTATGTTTTGGGCAATAGCGATGAACCAAAAATTATCAATAGCACAAGCAAATCTTAAATTAGCACTTTGGAATTCAGAAGCAGAGTTGGTAAAAAGTAGTGAACTTTACATCCAACTTCAGGAACTGGGACTTCCAGAAGAAGTTGTCAGCCGATTGCACGAAATTCTTACTTACACAAAGAAAGTAGCAGGTAGAGCCTTTTCTGTTTTGCACTTCTTGCAGATGTTTTTGGCTGCGTGTTTCGTGGCGTTGCTAATAGTTAATTTTATTCCCAAATCCTAAAGGCTCAAAATGTCGAAAAATCAAAATCCCAACAAGGAACAACTTCTCAGAACAATTGAGCGGTTAGAACGAAATCCAGATGATAAAGTTGGAATTCTTGCCGACGTTGGAATTACTGCGCTAGGTGCTGCTGGTGCTGGTGCTGCTGCTGCATTCTTCGGAACAACAACCGCCTCAATACCAATCATTACAGCCTTAACGGGTATTGGTATGGTTGTAGCTGCTCCTGTCGGACTTGTGGCAGGTGCGGCTGTAGCTGGTGGAGCGGCAATATATGGCATATCTAGATTGATCAAGGATGGTGGCTTTCACGAAGGCAAACGTAATCAACTGTTGCATGAATATCGAGAAAAACTGAAAGAAGTCGAAGCAAAAGAGAGGCGCTCTGAAGTTAAGGAACATGATATTACAGACTTCTATCTCTTTTTAAAAGAGCCGCTTAAGTTCAATTTAATCACTGCCGAAGATGCTTATCAGTTGATTCAATCTGTAGAGCATGGGCAAATTCCTCTCAGTGAAGCTTATAAACTTGTCGCTTACTCTTCCACAACAGCGATCGCTTAGTTTTTGAGATTTTCTCTAAGGCGTAGGCGTAGCCCGTCGTAGACATCGCACTGTTGGGCATCAAAACAGATGCAGCGTTTGATTTGATGGACAAAATCTTGTCCGCTATATTTAAGGTGTACCAGTTGCTTCCTCACTCCAAGTTAATCAGCATGGATATCACAGCTACTTTGAACGAAATCGCAACTCTCAGTGTTGAAGATAGAATCCGTCTTGTACAGGCAATTTGGGATAGCATCGCAGCAGAGCAAGTTTACCCTGATTTAACCGATGCACAAAAGCAAGAGCTTGATCGTCGAACTGCTGACTACGATTCAAATCCAGACAATGTGCTGACTTGGGAGGAAATCAAAACGTCAATTAAAGGACAGCAATGAAGTATGTCCTGGTATTTCGCCCAGAAGTTCAAGAAGAACTCAATGAAGCGTACAGTTGGTACGAGAGCCAGAAACCCAGTCTGGGTGATGAGTTTTTGGACTGTGTAGACGAGACGGTGAATCTAATTTGCCAGATGCCAGAATCCTATGCAGTTGCCTACCGTGATATTCGACGAGCAGTAGTGCGACGATTTCCCTATGCTGTGTACTATCGGATTGTGCCGAGTCGAGTAATAGTGACGGCAATTTTTCATGGTAGCAGAGATCCAAAATCGTGGCAGACGCGAACCTAACACTATAATTACGGGCGATGTTTAGCGACAAGCCGCTATGCATATACGCTTAGTTTTTGAGGTTTTCTGTAAGGCAATGGCTTACCTTCTATAACAGGCGATCGCTCTTTTGTTAACTATTATTTTCTTTAAGGCAAAATCTCAAAGCTATCGCAGTGCTGAGGTCGATATAATCTAAAATCTCGCTGATCTAAAGTAAATATTTTTTTAATGCCATAGCGTTCAGCTATCGCCATAACACTTGCATCTACAAAATCAATCCGACTATCTGCATACTCATCCAAGATTTCCGCCACACGAATTACATCTTGATCTGTTAAAGCTACTAAACTCAATCGACTCGCAGATAGTCCTTGCAAAAAAGCTAATTCTGCTAATACTGTTTGTGGTAACAGAATTTGTTTTTGTTGTATATATAATGTTGTAACAACACTATGCATTGCATCCGAACGGTTCAACAATGCTACAACAAAACCCGTATCAGCTACTGCTAAGGTTATTTCCACGTCCAACCAGATTTTTCAGTAATCTCCTGTTGGAGAATATCTTCTGAGTTTGTAGCCAAATCAGGTGTTCCTGCAAATAAGCCAATTAATGGGTCAGACACAGCATTATCAACTGTTTCTAGCAATTGGGTTTCGAGATATAGCCTAAGAGTTTCACTGACTATTGATTCAGGAGATTGCCCTCGCTGAGTAGCCAGATTTATGACTTTTTCAAGTAAAGTCTGTTCCAGTTTCCAGTTAAATGTAGAGTCCACCAGATAACTTCTCTCTTTTTAGTAACAAAGGATATTTTAACAAATATGGGTTTGATCCTCGCCATTATACTTTTTTGGCTTTAAGTCAAATATACACAGCGATACCTACGGTAAGCTACGCTAACGCACTCACTCACAACAGCGATGTCTACTACGGGCTACGCCTACGCTTCTATATTTTTCACGATATCATAATATGATATCGTGGAATTGATGGTTATACTCAACTTAACTGTAATATGGCTGTAATTGTATTGATTAAATGGATCTCAATAACAAAAAACGTCAGATTTTAGAGTTAATTTTTACAAATCCTGTACCATCTAATATTCTTTGGAAAGATATTGAAAGTTTATTTATAGCTCTCGGTGCTGATATTACTCAAGGTAGAGGTTCGCGGGTTCGTGTGAAATTAAATGAACTGAAAGCTGTTTTTCACGAACCGCATCCTCAAAATGAGACAGATAAAGGAGCAGTCAAATCTGTTAGAGAATTTTTAATTAAGGCAGGAATTGAAATATGATGACTTATAAGGGATACACAGCTAGTCTAGAAGTAGATGTAGAAGCGGGAATACTTTTTGGTCAAGTCCTAGATATTAATGACGTAATTACCTTTAAGGCAAAAACTGTAGACGAAGCGCGTCAAGAATTTCAAATTTCTGTTGATGATTATCTTGGTTTCTGTGAAGAACTCGGAGAGGAGCCTGATAAACCATTCTCTGGTAAACTTCCATTCCGCACAACTCCAGAACACCACCGCAAAATATTTATTGCTGCTAAAAAGGCTGGCAAAAGCATAAATGCTTGGATGGATGAAATTTTAACTGGTGCTGCGGATAAAGTAATCAATACTTAGAGTCAATCATTCTAAATATGTTTTTAGCTAAAGTGCATTCGCCTTTGGCACAATTCTAATAGAAACTCTGGGCTAGATATTGCTAGAGAATGTCAACAGCCACTATTATGCCCCATACCTAATGCCCAACATCTTGACGAAAGGTAATTTTTTAGGGTGTTGTTATACGCAATACTAAGATATTCTTGCTTTCTTCGACAAGATTGTGATGGTTCAATTCGATGAACAGCTACGCTGCTTAGTTACAGAAGCCTGTGGACACCCACCTGGAAGCCCTCAGCGTCAGAAGCTGCTCACGCAAATTATTCGCTTGACAGCAAGTAGACTCTGGAGGGAGAGTACTCCCTACTATCAAGATGCACTACAACAAACTTGGTTGTATTTCTGCCGCAATGTTTGTGAAGGTTTGACAGGTCAAATTTATGATCCCAATTATGGTAGTGTCATCACCTGGCTGAATGCTTACCTAAAAAGGAGACTACAAGACTTTTACCTTAATCAGAACCGAGAACAAGCCACAACACTTCCTCTGAGAATTCGTCAGTCTACATCGGGTGGAACAAGTGAAATCATTGATCCTGTAGATAACCTGCAGGCTACCCCCCAAGCACCTCCAATTCTGGAAGACTTGGAGATATGGGTGAAGACAGATTCTGATGGAGAACTGCGTGGTACTTACATTAAAGGGCGTCCAGACGTGAATTGTCAGGTATTGATTCTTAAACGCTTACCCCCGGAAGTTAGCTGGAGAGAATTATCTGAGGAATTTGGGCTGTCAATTCCGACGTTAAGCAGTTTTTATCAGCGTCAATGTCTACCGCGTTTGCGTAAATTTGCAGAATTGGAGGGATTGTTATGAAAAACTCCACGCCACTTGCGGGATGAGTTTTTGGGCATTATGGAATGGGGAATGGGGAAGAAGTTACCTGTTTGGCCAATGCCCAATGAGCGATCTACGGTGTACACACAAGTCTTAAAATTCCCCCTAGTACCGCAAGGCGGAAGTCAAAAGTCAAAACTATTATGTAATAGGCTTTTTAGGGATTTTAAGTGGTTGTTCTATTTCCGCCGTGGCTTACTAGTACTTGGTTTGGTCATCTAGCTTTAGGTTGTGCGATCGCTTCTGGAAGCCTCTCATTGCCAGGAGGAACAATGAACGCCAGTGCGTGTCGTAGACAAGCAATCGCTTTAACTACGGGATTATGTGATTACTTCTCTACGAGACGCTGAGGCGAACGCTGCGCTCGTAATGACAATTTAAGGGGTCTATAACGCCTGAAACCCTTGCAAATAGACTTGTGTGTACACCGTAGCCCAAGGGACGGGGCGACTATACCTCTCCATGCTGTATGGAGATGGAGTTTCCCGTCGCTTTCAATAAATAAGATTGTGAAAGCTCAGGGATAGGAATGGTAACATTACCCTGGTAGCCCAAGCACTGTAGTTCAATTCTTCCTGTGCGTTCCTGGTTATCATCTACCTCTTGTCAGGCTTATGGCTAATATAACTAGGATTTTTGGCGCGAATTCTGTAAAAGTTAAAAGACAAAATGTTCCAGCGCGTCGCGTTTTTTCGCTCTGTTGCAGGACTTTTTACTTTCTGCGCTTACCTTTGTATTTCCTAATCGCTTTGCTATGCATTGTTGGTTCACCTGTGCTAGCAAAAGTTCCTGGCTCATTCAATTCTCCCTCCCAACTACCAATAAACAGTCTGGCATCATTAGCTGTAGCGGCTGATACCGCTTCACTAGGACAACAGGGAAAAGTTTTATACAGTGCTGGCAAATTTGCTGAAGTTGTAGAAGTATTGCAACAGGCTGTCCAAGTATATAGGCAGCGAGGAGAGATCGTCACTCTAGCAGCGACATTGAGTAATCTTTCCCTAGCTTACCAGCAACTCGGTGCATGGAGTCAGGCACAGGAGGCAATTACAGAGAGCTTAAATTTGCTCAAAGGACAGAATGAAAACCAAAATTTGCAAATATTTGCCCAATCATTAGATATTCAAGGTCGTCTACAACTGTTAATGGGAAAGGCTGAGGCGGCTTTAGCAACTTGGCGGCAGACGGAAAAAATTTACAAGCAAATAGATAATAAAAGTGGCGTGGTGCGATCGCAAATCAATCAAGCACAGGCGTGGCGCACCCAAGGATTTTACCCACGGGCTGTTAAAATACTCGATCAGGTAAGTCAAACGTTAAAATCTCAACCAGATTCTATAGAAAAGACAGTGAGTTTGCGATCGCTCGGTGATGCCCTTTTGGTATTGGGCGATTTTAAAAAGTCACATCAAGCGCTAAAAGAAAGTCTGATGATTGCTCAAAACTTGCAATCAAGCGCTGATATTGGGGCTAGTCTGTTCAGCTTGGGGAATAATGCCTATAAGCAACAACAAAAGCAAAATGCGATCGCCTATTATCAACAAACAGTCACAGCATCTCCCTCACCCCTGACAAAAGTCCAAGCGCAACTGAATCACCTAGGACTACTCATTGAAGACCAACAATGGGCAGAAGTACAAACTCTCTTACCGTTGATTGAGTCCCAACTCGACCAACTTCCTCTAGGCCGTGCTAGTATCTACGCTCAAGTTAACTTTTCACAAAGTCTAGCAAAAGTCAAGAGTGGTGTATTGCAAGCATCTAGTCAGAATTATTACTCAGGATTCAGCACAAAAGACTCAGCAGTATTACTCGCCAAGTCCATTCAGCAAGCCCACAGTTTAGATGATAAGCGGGCAGAGGCCTATGCCCTGAAAAGTTTAGGCGGATTGTACGAAGAAACCAGACAGTGGTCAGAGGCGCAAGACCTTACCCGGCAAGGATTAGCTTTGGCACAGAGCAGCAATGCACCAGAAATTACTTATGCCTTGGAATGGCAGTTAGGTAGATTGCTTTGGGCAAAAAACGATATTAATGGTGCGATCGCAGCCTATGATGCTGCTGTGGATACTCTCCAGTCTCTCCGCAGAGATTTAGTAGTGAACCAAGATGTAGTCAACCAAGATGTGCAATTCAACTTTCGCGACAGCGTGGAACCCGTCTACCGACAGTCAGTAGAGTTACTACTGAAATCTCAAGAAGGGAAATTATCAGATGAAAAAATATTGGAGAAAGCACGTGAGCGGATTGAAGCACTCCAACTAGCAGAATTGGACGACTTTTTCCGGGAAGCTTGTCTGCAAGGTCAGAGAGTAGCCCTCGATCAAGTCGTAGACCAAGATAAATCCACGGCTGCCATTCTTTATCCGATTATTCTTCCTAACGAACTCCAGGTAATTGTCAAAATTCCTAAACAACGTCTGCAAAGCTACACTACTCCAATTTCCCAAACAAAAGTAGAAAAACTCTTAATAGAACTGCGAAAAAATCTTGTCAATCCCACCGCCACAAAGACTGTCCAAAACCAGGCGCAAGAAGTTTACAACTGGCTACTTAAACCTATTGAGTCAGAATTGCAAAAAAGTAGCGTCGATACCTTAGTGTTCGTTTTAGATGGGGCGTTACGTAATTTACCAATGGCAGCCCTCTACGATGGTCAAAAATACTTAGTAGAAAAATATGCAGTTGCTCTGAGTGCAGGTCTGCAACTACTTGACCCGAAACCACTGGTACAACAGCAGATCAGAGCGCTAACCGCAGGACTAACTCAGCCCCCACCAGGATTTCCCAAATTTGCACCATTGCTGGCAATTAAATCTGAATTTGAGGGCATTACCAAAGCCGGAGTTTCGACAACTAGCCTACTGGATGGGGATTTTAAGAAAAAGAATTTAGAGAGTGAAATTGATGCAGCCTCATTCAACATAGTGCATTTGGCAACCCACGGTCAGTTTAGTTCTAGTCTTGAAGACACCTTTATTTTAGATTTCGATGGTCAGATCAATGTCAAAGATTTCGATACCCTCTTCCGCAGTCAGGGTAAAAGCATAGTAGAGCTATTAGTTTTGAGTGCTTGTCAAACAGCAACAGGAGACAGTCGTGCAGCACTTGGTCTAGCAGGAGCAGCTGTACGAGCTGGGGCACGCAGTACCATAGCTTCCCTGTGGCAGATTGATGATAAATCAACAGCGATGTTTGTTAGTGCTTTCTATCGAGAACTCAAGAGTGGCAAAATTACCAAAGCTGAAGCAGTCAACCGTGCCCAGCTAGAGCTGCTTAAACACCCCAACTACAGAGCGCCAAGCTTTTGGTCTGCTTATGTATTGATTGGCAATTGGTTGTAATTTGGGAATGGGGATTGGGGACTCGTTCATCTCTCTCAAAGACTCGTTCATCTAGCTCAGAACCTCAAATTTCCCAATCCCCAATTCTCTTTTTCCAGTATTCAATTTTGTGGCATAAATTTAGTGAATTCAGACGATATGTAGATAGCAGCATTGATCACTAGGGATTGAACTATGAATAACTCCACCTATCAACTAGACGATTTCGCTTTAACATTGCCGATTTCCCAAATGGCTCGTATAACTGCCCAGCAATTTGCTAACCAGCAGCCAAATCCTCAAAAAGCAGAGCAAATCCGGCTGAATACTCTGGCTGTATGGGTGGTGAATGACTATTTACAAATGATGGATATTCCTACTGACCTCCAAGCTAGTGACAGTTGGAACCCCATCATGCGCCTTTGTGGGAATGTCGCTGATTTAGAGATTCCCTCAATTGGTCGTCTGGAGTGTCGCCCTGTCCATCTGCATCAACGGATATGTTCCATTCCTCCAGAAACTTGGGAAGAACGGGTGGGTTATTTAGTAGTTCAATTTGACGAATTGCTCCAAGAAGCGAGGCTGCTAGGTTTTCTCCCTAGTGTCACAACAGAAACACTGCCCTTAGCTCAACTGCAACCATTAGAAACGTTTATCGACCACCTGTGGCAACTGCGCCAATCCCCAGTTACTTCACTGGTGAATTTGAGTCAGTGGTTTACTGGTATATTTGAGAGTGGCTGGCAAACTATTGAATCCCTATGGAACGTGCCGGAACTCAGACCAAATTATGCCTTTCGTAGTATTGAAACTTTAGAATTAGATGCCCTCGACCTGCCAGAATCAATTATTAAACGGGCAAAACTGATTGATTTGGGTATCCAAATTCTCAACCAACCAGTCATGTTGATTGTGGAAATCAACCCTGAAAAGGATCAACAAACTAGTATTCATCTCCAATTGCACGCCACTGGGAATCAAATCTACTTGCCGCAAGGAGTTCATCTCACTGTTATAGATAGTTCGGGAGCAGTATTTCTCGACGCTCAATCTAGAAAATTAGACAATTATATTCAGTTACAGTTTCGTGGTGAACCCACAGAGCAATTTAGCGTTAGGGTAGCCTTGGATAATACCAGTATTACCGAACATTTCCGAATTTGAAAGATGTAGCTATCTTCCTTCTTTGCCAGTAATTTATTAAGTCGTAATTGGTTAATTAAAAATTAAAAATTAAAAATTCAAGCCAACTTTGGAGATTTTGAAAAAAGTCTGTAGACACTTGTGGAGCTTGTGATCAGACATTAGAACAGAGTGTGATTTTGCACAGGGAGATAGCGACGGTCATGGGTAAGTTAGTGGTTCTAAAATTCGGAGAGGGTAGTTTTGAGCAGGGGTTTGCTGTCACCCTCCAAATTGGTGAAGAACATGAGCGGGCTGCAACAGAAATCACGGGAAAGCTACCTTCATTCCCAGAAATGCCGCTTTATTATAGTCATTGGCAGTCTAGTTATCGGCAGATAGGCAGTCGTTATCGCCTCCATGCTGACCAAATGCAGGTGACGAATGTATCGATGATTCAAGACTGCGAAAACACTTCCCATATTTTGCGGGCACGCTTTAATACTTGGCTGCGAGCAGAGGAGTTTCGCCCTTTGAGGGAAAAATGGTTAGAAAGATTATCCTCCAGCGACGAAGTGCGGGTGATTTTACAAACAGAAAATAGCCAATTGCAGCTATTACCCTGGCATCTGTGGGACTTGTTAGAACGCTATCCCAAGGCTGAAATTGCCCTTTCTTCACCATCATACGATCGCATTCACAAGCCACGCACTCCCAATCAATTAGTCAATATTTTGGCAATTGTGGGCAATAGTAAGGGGATTGACACCCAAGCTGATCAAGCTTTACTGCAACAGTGTAGTAATGCAGAGGTTAGTTTTTTGGTAGAACCACAACGCAAGGAATTGACTGAGCATCTCTGGGGAAAAAACTGGGATATTCTTTTCTTTGCCGGACACAGTTCCAGTCACGGAAATGGAGAAAGCGGACGAATTTACATAAATAAAACTGATAGTCTTACCATTGGTGAGTTAAAGTACGCTCTCAAAAAAGCTATTGAAAACGGCTTGCAATTAGCTATATTTAACTCCTGTGATGGATTGGGATTGGCGCGAGAATTGGCTGATTTGCAAATTCCTCAAATGATCGTCATGCGCGAACCCGTCCCAGACCAAGTTGCTAAGGAGTTTTTAAAGTATTTTCTGGAAGGCTTTGCCGGTGGGGAGTCTTTATATCAAGCAGTACGCCAAGCGCGGGAACGTTTGCAAGGACTTGAGGATCGATTTCCCTGTGCGACTTGGCTACCAGTGATTTGCCAAAATCCAGCGCAGATACCACTGACTTGGGATGAATTAAGGTCTGCAACAACTGAAGAGACACCGAATTTAGCTTTGTCTAACAGACGCAGATTTAAGAGAACTTTGTTATCCAGCTTGGTAATTACAGCCTTGGTTTGTGGGGTGAGATTGCTGAGATTGCTGGAATATCAAGAGATTCAAGCCTTTGACTTGATGATGCGATCGCGCCCTGAAGAGGGACTTGATCCGCGACTGCTAATAATCACAATTGACGATGATGATTTGGCAATTCAAAGAGAAAATGGGGAGTCCTTGATCGGAGCTTCCATTTCCGAAAAATCTCTCAATAAACTCCTGGCAAAACTAAATCAATACCAACCCCGTGCGATCGGCTTGGATATCTACCGTGATTTTCAGGCTAAAGACCCAGATTTAATTACTCGTCTCCAAAAAACTCCGAACTTAGTTGGCGTATGTAAGGGGAGTGATAGCACAGCAAATATCAAAGGCATTAAGCCGCCACCAGAAATCCCTCCAGGAAACTTGGGATTCAGTGACTTTATTCACGATCGCGATGGAGTCATCCGTCGGCATCTTCTGTTCATGAATCAGGAGGCGACATCGTTGTGTCCTGCTCCCTATTCCTTCAGTGTACAACTAGCATTCCTCTATCTGCGCTCTTTAGGAATTCAACCAAAGTTCACCCCCCAAGGAAATTTGCAGCTGGGTAAGACTGTTTTTCCGAATCTGAAGTCTCGCACTGGCGGCTATCAAGATATAGATGCTAATGGCGGTCAAATCTTACTCAACTATCGTTCTTCAAAAGAAATAGCCCAACAGGTAAAGCTAACCCAATTTTTATCTAGTCCGGTTAACCCCAGCGCAATCAAAGACCGGATTGTTCTGATTGGTGTGGTGGCAAGGGGAGATTCTCCAGACACCTGGCCGACACCCTATGGCGCTCCCTTAGATGAGCAAATGCCAGGAGTGCTGGTACAAGCTCACATGGTCAGCGAGATCCTCGGTACAGTCCAGGATGGGCGGCCGTTACTACGGGCTTGGTCACTGTGGATTGAAATAGTCTGGATTTTGGGCTGGTCTGTGGTAGGAGGAGTCCTAGCTTGGAGGAAGCTTTCATTACCCTGGTTGACGTTGGGGGTTGGTGTTGCTTCCAGCGTTTTGTATGTAGTTTGCTTTGGTCTGTTAATTTCGGGTGCTTGGGTGCCATTTGTACCGTCGGCTTTATCACTGGTAACGATGGTGGGATTGATGTCAATTTATCATTCAAAAACAGAAGTGCGGGTGGGGAGTGGGGAATAGAGAATGGGGAATAACTAAATGCCCAATCTAAAATCTAAAATCTAAAATCCTATGAGGTCAGGTTTTTATGAATTCAAATTCACAACCTATAAAACTGTTTTTATTAGTCGCTTTTAGCTGTACCAGTTTACTAGTTAGCTTGACTCCAGTACTGGCGAAACCAACCCCTAATCGCTCCGATGCTAAAACGATCATTGCTCAAGCCACAACCTTTAATCAACCTCCAATTCCACCTGGCCCCCCTCCTGGAGGTCGCGTTCGTGGTGGAGCGAAGCGCGGGGAAGTGGCTGCATGTCCAGTTACTGAACCTGACCTGACTGCTTTAACTCCCTTTACCGAGGAAGCTAACTCAGTGATTAATGTCTGGGCACAGACAACGGTAGAACGCCCAAGTTGGTTTTTCTATGTGCCGTATACCAACGATTTGCTATATACAGCTGAATTTGTGCTGCAAGATCAGGACTCTAACGAGATTTACCAAAATGCGATCGCTCTACCGGATAAAGCAGGAGTCATCCGCGTTTCTCTACCTACCACTGCTCCTGCTTTAGCAGTAGATAAACAATACCGCTGGTTTTTTACTATTAGCTGTGACAAAGAAAAGAATTCGCCGCCAACTTTTGTTGAAGGGGTAATCCAACGAGTTGAACTGAATCCAGCGATAGTCCAAGAGCTACAAACCACAGAACCTCTAAAGCGCTATGCTGTCTATGCCCAAAAGGGGATATGGTACGAGGCACTGACGACACTAGCTGAACTACGTCAAAACAATCCTCAAGATGCAGCACTGCAAGCACAGTGGCGGAATTTGTTAGGCAGCATCCGCTTAGATGATGTTGCAAGAGAAACCATTTTCCCGGAAAAACCTTAGATTAGAAAAATATTCAGTTAACGTCTCTCAATACGATTCGGTTAAAGGGGAAAGGGAAAAGGATTTAAATACATCCTTTACCCCTTACCCCAAAACCAATTCCCAGACCACAAGGAAAGTGAAAAGTGCTTATCCGAACCGTATTGCAATGTATCTACAGAGGTGTTGTTTAGTTTACAGCAGCACTCACTAAACCATTGTGCTTGAGCAAAGCGATCGTACTTGGTTCACGACCCCGGAAAGTTTTAAACACCTCCATTGGATGTTTGCCACCACCGAGTGCCAGCACCGTATCCCGATAACGACCACCTGTAGCTTTTATCGCTTCTTCATCTTCAAGCCCAGCTTCTTCAAAAGCGGCAAAAGCGTCAGCGCTCAGTACCTCAGCCCACTTGTAACTGTAGTAACCTGCTGCGTAACCACCCTCAAAAATATGTCCAAAAGCACATAGCATTGAATCTTCTGGAAGTGGTGGTAAAACAATAGTAGTCTTCGCTATGCGATGACGCACATCTGCTGGAGTTTCATCGCTACCGGAACGATAGCGGTAGTGTAGTTCTAAATCAACACAGCTAAAGTGAATCTGCCGCAACATGGCAGTACCACTCATATAATTACGCGCCGCTAGCAGCTTTTGATAATAATGTTCCGGTAGGGCTTCCCCAGTTTCGTAATGTTTAGCCATACCAAACAAAGTTGGTCGCTCATAGCACCAGTTCTCCATAAACTGACTGGGTAGTTCCACTGCATCCCACTCCACATTATTGATTCCTGCGGCTCCAGCATAATCAACCTTGGTGAGCATGTGGTGCAATCCATGGCCAAACTCGTGAAACAAGGTTTCTACTTCATAAAAAGTCATCAGACTGGGCTTGCCGTCTACTGGGGGAGTTTGGTTACATATCAAATAAGTCACAGGTAAGCGGATGTTAGTTGCACCATCCTCAGTGATTTTAGCCCGATTGATGCACACATCCATCCAAGCACCACCGCGTTTTTCTGCTGGACGACTATAGGGATCTAAATAGAAATAGGCGATGGGAGAACCTGTTTCATCAGCTATTTGGAAATAACGGACATCTTCATGCCACACTGGGGCTTTGCCATCCGCAGGGGTTACAGTGACGCCAAACAGCCGCTTCACAAGTCCAAACAAGCCATCTAACACTTGGGGAAGGGGAAAATAGGGACGTAATTCTTCAGCGGTAAAGGCAAATTTTGCTTCTCGTTGGCGTTCTGCCCAAAAGCTGATATCCCAGTGTTTTAAATCTTGATATTCTGCTCCATGTAAAGCGGCGAAAGCTTGGAGTTCTTTTAAGTCTTTGACAGCAGCATCATAACTCGCCTGACGTAGTTCTTCTAATAGTGCTTCCACTGCTTCAACACTAGGAGCCATTTTACTTGCAAGACTCAACTCGGCATAACTCTTAAAGCCCAGTAAATCTGCAAGTTCTTGCCGTAATTCCAAAATACGCACAATTAACGGGTTGTTATCTAAATTACCATTAGAAGCGCGAGTGATATGAGCTTTGTAAAGCTTTTCACGCAAATCTCCACGGGTACTATGCTGCATGAAAGGGCCGTAGCTGGGGAAGTCTAAAGTAATCCGCCAGGGGCCATTTTCTGGTGTGGCCTTCTCTTCTCCAGCTGCACGAGCCGCTTGGGCAGCTAAACTCACCAAACTTGGTGGTAAACCGTCAATTTCTGCTTTTGTTGTCAGGGTTAAGCTGAAGGCTTTCGTGGCATCAAGTACATGGTTAGAGAATTTGGTCGAAAGTTCTGCCAACTCCATCTGAATGGCGTTGAAACGCTCTCTTGCTTCACCTTCTAAGCCAACACCAGAAAGTTCTGCATCTCGAATGGCGGCTTCTACAATGCGCTGTTGCGCTAATTCTAAAGTTACCCAACTATCACTGCTACGGAGTGCCTTAAAAGCATTGTAGATGGGTTGGCTTTGACCGAGCTTGTTGATAAATTGTACTACTAGTGGCTGTACGATTTCATGAGCTTCGCGCAGTTCCGGGCTATTTTTAACACCCATTAAATGATTTACCGCCCCCCAACTCCAGGTAAGCCGTTCTGTCAGCTTTTCTAAGGGTTCTACTAAACCACTCCAAGTAGGCTGTATATTAGTCTCTAAAGTGGCAAGTTGCTGGTCAAGTTCTGCTAGCAACTGATTGAAGGCTGGTACTACTCGTTCTGGTTTAATCTCTGCAAAGGGAGGTAAACCAGTGCCTTGGAGTAAGGGATTTTCGGAAATAATGGTACTTGCACTCATGATTTTGTGTGAACTGCGAACGAATAAAAATCAACAATGATTTTTATTTATATATCTTCTAATGTAGCGATCGCTGTGCTATTTAGTATTGCCATTCTGACAAAAATGTAAAAAAAACGAGAATTCCTCACAAAAGTATCCCGATACAGCTATTTTGTTTAGTATCTGAACAATAAATTGGGGATTGGGGATTGGGGATTGGGGACTGGGGACACGGAAAGAGTTTTCTTCTCGTGCGAAGGCTCTTGCAACAAAACTTGGGTAGTAGTCTGAATCCCGAGTCCCCGAACAATTTTCCTAGTCCCTAATCCCCAATCCCTTTTTCAACCTGACTAAAAGCGATGCCTATGGCGGTCTACGCCTACGCAAAAAGACATCATAATGTACTATGTCAAACAAGTAACCCGTCCGCCAACATGGGCGTTACCCTGAAAACGTAGTTTCAGCCCAAAAATCCCACTCTTTCAAGGCTGAGAGTGTCCAATTAACTGAGCGCGATCGAGCATCTTTGCCGAATCGAGAAGTAAAATTCTATATTGCTCTATATTTGTGATATTATTTGGCAACTCATCTTTTTACTCGTAAAATCGAAGACAAGATCAAGGTCAGTAAAAAAAGAGTCCCTAAATTAATGAGTACGTTAATCAGTCAGGGTGGAAGAACTATCACAAAATTTCAGGTGGTAGACCGGATAAACGATATCGCTTGGCAAGCCCACCAAGGGAGCGTTGCGGCGATTATTCAGCTATTGAACGAAAAACTGGCCAAGTCTGGTGTCAGAACTAGAGCCATGTTTTCTGATGGTGTCTTACAACTTCTGTGCGAGGCGGCTAGGGTAGAGCAACTTGAGCAATCTCCCCTCGTAGAACAAATCCAGCAAATTCTTGAGTCCATTGCCCCGCGTCACATTCGCCGAGTCAATATCAACAGCCGAATTGTTCGGGAACAACAATTACTGTGGTTAAAAGAAATAGATAGCGATCGCGAAAACCAATTGCTTTGGTCACAGGAAATTACATTAATTCAGCCCAATATTGTAAAGCAACTAATTAAAGATTTCACAGAAGCTCAAGCTGAACTAGGAAAACCAAATTTTCCAAAAACTCCAATCTCTCGTCCTTTAGTACTCATTAACAAAGAAAAATACAAAAATAAACCTCAAACAAAGCTATTAGTAGCAGCTGGTTTATGCTCACTGTTGTTGCTTAGTTGGATTGTTTATGCTCAGTTAGGTGATAAGCTGAAAAACTTAATGCAACTAGAAACTTCCAAATCTTTAACAACAGAAGATACTAACGAGAAGAAAGCCCAAACACCATCTCCTGCTCCTAATAATAGCCTTTCTGAGCAATCTGACGATCCATTTCCAATATCTGTGCGAATTGCCAACCAAGCTTCTGCATCTGGTAAAACAGCCACAACCTCAACTCAGTGGTTAGAGATAGCTGCTAAGTGGCAACGAGCTTCAGATTTAATGGGCACTGTGCCACAAAACCACAGCCGTTATCAGGAAGCCAAGATTCGTACTCAACTATATAAAAAATACAGTGAGGCGGCGCAAAAAGAAGCGGATAAGAGTAAATCTTAGTTTTTTTATTGGAAGACTTTGATTACTGATTTGTATTCTAGTAGTGGGAATGGATTATTTACTTTACTTCTCGCACTTCACCCAACCGCGTAAAACGAATTTCAATCCGTCGTCGCTTCGGTTCCGGCTGACGCTTTTCTTGGGGAATGGGAGCAAATTCCCCACTTGGTAATATTAGTTGTGCCGCAGAATAGGCGCGAAATTGAACTCCTGGCATCTTATTTTGTTGCTGGATTTTTAGCAGTTCTTTAACCACTGCAAGGGAACGCATCAATCCTAAATCAGCGTTAGAACCTGCCTTAAGTTTACTAACTGAACCCCCTTGGCTAGCTGCTACTTCTAAATTAGAGTCTAGATTGCTGCTGATAATGCCAATAGGTTGCTCATCAGTGTGCCCAATAATTTCAACTGTATTAATGTTATAAGATTTTGTGGTTTGTTCTATATCAGGTACGAGTTTATTTCTGATGTAATCCAACATCGTCTTTGGAATTACTGCACTACCCGGATCAAACCTCGAATTTTCATCTTTAATTAGCAAAATGGGCGGCGTACCTGGATTAGATATTTGCGATATCGTATAATTAGTAGTGGCTATTAATAATAATAGTAGCAGGATCATGAAGGCATTGGACATTAAATCTGTAAAAGCCGGCCAAATATTTAAGTCTTCTTTGTAGTCACTATGCCGTGAACGACGAGCCATAATTGAAATTTTTTATTTTAAATAATATCAATATAATCAGTTAAATTTTTTCTACTTGTTTTTCCATTCCCTGCCTCAACCTGTAAATTTCATCTTTGATATTCTTGACATCTTTATTAAAGTCTTGAACATTATTGATTAACATTTCCAATCCTTTTTTATTGCTTTCTGTCTGCTGAATAATTCCTTTAACTATAAGAGCGCTGACATTTTTATATTCATTATTAAAGCTTTCATTATCTTTGTGGATTACATCTATCAAATCTGATTTAGACCTATCAAATTTAACACCTAACTGATTAGTAGATTCTTCAAAATTGGCAATTACAGCCTTAACTTGTTGGTTGTTAGAACCAATTTGTTGAGATAAGTTTAAAATCAAGCGATCGCCTAAAGCTTCGATTGCCGAATTAGCTTGATCTGTATAGCTTTTAACAACTTCTAATAACTGTGTCAAAGTATCAGCTTTATTTGCAATTCCTTGCTCTAATTTATCAAGTTTGTTAATCGCTTTTGTAAAACTAGTAGCTCCTTGCTTGAGTTGAGGAATAATCTCACTCAGGGAGTTTTGATTGTTTTGATGTAACTCTAAAACTTGAATTGAAGTTTGATTAGCCTTTTTAACATCTACTGCCAAATTAGTTAATTCTTGACTACAACGCTGAACTTCTATCAATGCTGTTTCAATCAATTTGGTTGTCTGGGATAAACTTACAGTAGATTGTGAAAATCTTTCTTGCATAGTAGTCAAATTGGCTGTAGCAGCTGATAATTTTTGAGGAAACTGACTATTAGCAAATATTTCAGCAGACTGTTTAAATATATGAGATTTTGCATTCAGTTCAGCAATAGTATGTTCAAATTCATTAGCAGCACCAGATATAGTACCAGCAGCCTGATAAAAGCCCTCATAAACCTGCTTGGCTAAATCAGCAGCTTCTTTATTACCTTCAGCAATTTGTTTTGCCACACTTCCTATGGATTTCTCCACTGCATCCCGCACTGTATCACCAAAGCGAGTTAAAAATTCATCCTGCTGGGATACCATTTTATTCACGATTTTATCGAGGCGAGTATCACCTTGTATTTGGGGATGATAAACATTATCTAAGTAGTCTTCAAGAGAACAAATAAGTCTGTATTTGGCAAAGTTAGTATTTTTAAACCAGTTAAATATTGTTAAAAAAGTACTAAAAAAAAGTCCGGTTAAACTGGTAGTGAAGGCAATACTCATCCCTTCTAATGGTTTCTTTAATTCAGCGACTAAACTGCTAACATTGCTAGTATTAGTTTGATTAATTGTTTGACTGAGTGCGGCTAAATTAAGCGTGATACCTAGAAAAGTTCCAAGTAAGCCAAAGGCTAAGAGTAAATTAGGAAGAATACGACAAAAATAATCGATTTGTTCACAGGTAAATCCCCAAACTTTTTCTTGGCTGTAAACTTGGTCAATTAACGCTGCTGTATTAACCTGATCTAAGTTTTTACTAGCTTCTCTAAACCTTCGTTCTAATTCTTCTATAATTTTTGGTTGTTGTCCAGGTGATTGTCTATTAATTAACCTGCGTACCTTTTCTTCCAACGATAATAGATGTTGATAGAGAGCCAAACGCAGAAAAAGCGTAGCGATAGATGGTAGAACGACAAGTACAAAAGTAATAAATATTAAATAACCTGGTATTGGTGGCATCAAAAACACCTTGATTAGTATGATAAAGTTTTCCAGAAATGGTAAATATTACCTAACCTGAAAAAAGATTATAATGGGTATTTATAAAATATTTTTTGTTTTTCACGATCATATTCTTCTTCACTCATCAATTCATCAGCTAAATCTTGTTTTAGTCGCTCTAATTCTAAGCGACGTTTTGCTCGATTATCATTAGAATCCATAGGTAAATCAACAACTATTTCACCAACAATAGCTTTTTGATTTCCTAGACTTGTACTTAGAGTTGGAGAACTTTTAAACCGCTCACTCATCTTTCTGCGGAAGCGATTAATAATTCCTTCTTTAGCGATAGGGTCTGTATTTGTAGAAGTTCCGACTACTGCTGCTTTGTAGGGATAATTGGCGCTATCTTCGGGCAATTCATCTACTTCTTTGACAAATTTACGCAGTTTAGGTAGATAGTTGTTATCCCAAAGTTCAGGTTGTCTTTCTATTACAGCAATCTCATCATCTAAAAGCTTTTGCAACGCTTCAGTCATGTCTTTACGGTTAGCAAGTTCCTCCAAAGCTTGACTCCACTCTGTATTTAAAGAAGCAGTGGTATAACTATCGCGTAATGGGTCATGATATTGAAATTCCAACTGTTGATTTCCCTGATTTTTTTCTAATAATCTTAATGCTATAGAAGGATAAAAAATATCTTCCAATTCTTCCATTTTTCTAGCATCAGGCGGAATAATGTCAGGGAAAGAAGCGTTATAGTCGTTATGCAGAAAAGATGTCGGAGAATGCTGTTCGCGCAGGTAGGGATTTCTCATTCTTGCTAGACTGCTAATTAATCTGAGGGGAAAACCAGCATACTCATTCACAATTAAAATTTCGTCTTCAGCTTGGGTTGCTTTTAAAACACTTGGTTCCACTCCTAAATCCTGTGAAAGCAAAGTTTTAAACTGTCGTACTTCTAATTCATCTGTATCCTTAAAACCGATTAATTTACTACTTTTAGCAGGGTCTTCACGAAAATAGGGGTCAGTTAAATTCAAACGCAGCAGTGGTTCAGCTTCCTGCATAACTTGTGCTAAACGAGTTGAACGTACTGCTAGGGAATAGTTTTGCATAAAGCGCTTAATCACAGAGTTGACGATATTAATACTCCGAGAAGCAAATAATTTATCAACTTTCAGGTCAATTTCTTTTTGCAACTGCTCTGGAGTAGTGCGTTCTCTGTCTATAAAACTGACTAAAGATTGTCCTCTACCAGTTTGTTCTGTAATTGTCGAACTTACTAACACAAACTGGCGACGTAAATCATCTTCTGGCAAAATATTTTGATAGCAGCGGTCAATATCCTCACTATCAAATATTGCTTCGCCGCTCATTTCATCAAAATTCAATTGTCTCAAATCCCTATCTTGCTTTTCATAGAAACTTTGTAAATCTTCTACTAGGCTACTAAAGCCAGCAACTTGAGTTGTTCTCTCTTGAACATGCTTTTGCAGGTGATTAACAATTTTTAGTGCTTCTTGAACGACTGTTACATCAAAGTTATGCTGAATAATTTTGCAGACTTCCTGTACTGCTTTTTTAGCTTCATCTTGGAATTGACCATTTTTATTATTGAGGAGGGGAATACCAGGTTTATGTTCAACATCTTCGATATTTTGTTCAGCGTCTCGCCATTTTCTTTCTAAATCTTCCAAGATTCTCATTCCACCATTATCAGTGATTTTTTCTTGCAAGTTTAGTTGATAATTATGCAATTCATGTTGCAAAGCATCTAGCCAGTCACGAACGCTTTTAATGGAAAAAGTAGAATCTGTTGGTGTGAGTAACTGACTCAGATAATCATCAATATTAGTTTTTAGCTCCCTAGTGGTATTTGGAGAAATTTGTAGCAGTCTTGTCAGCCAAATTCCTCTAGTACTTTCAGTTTCACCGGGCTGAACCTTGCGGAATTGCTCTCTAAATTCCCTTGGCAATTGTCCACGAATATCATTGCGATTCTCGCGTTTTTGACACTCGGAAATTTGCCGCTCTAATTTATTTCTCCAAGTGCTAATAGTATTACGAAAGCTTTTGTTATTCTCTTGAACAGATTCGGCTAATTTGGTAGTAAAATTATCCTTGTTTTCTGGATCGTTGTGCCAATGATACTGAATTAGAAATTGCTCAATTAATTTTAGGGGATCTGGACTTTGACCTTTGCCGGTTAACCAAAATTTTACTAGCTCTAAACTAACGCGGTTTAAGGCAATTTGCACAATAGTATCACGAGGAAAATAGATAGCTGCCAATCCAAATGTCAAGTAGCGCTGACTATTAGGACGCGGGTGCTTATCACATTGGATCATGTGTTGCAGAAAATTGTCTCTGCTACCTTTAATTGCTGGTGCTAATTCACTGGAGAAATCCAGAGCAATTTTATGAGCAATCACATTACATAGCTTACCTTGAACAAGGATTGAATATTCACCTCCTGTTTGACTAGATACTAAATAGGTGTAGTCAAATGGTGGACGCTGTTCTTGGATAAAAACTAAATTTTGGAGGTCATAAAATGCTTCAAATTTTGTCCCTGGTGTGTTGTAATAATTTAATTCTTTGAGAGCAGCATAAGTATTAGCGCTCATACTAGGAGCATTGCCATACAATTCTGGACTAATCACTAAATAGCCAAAAATTTTGGCGCTTTGGTCGCCATAAAGATGTCTAAGACTATAAGCAATGTCTAGAAACATCCCGCTACCTGTACCGCCACAAAGAGAACCGACAACAAAAATACTCAGTCCTGGTTCGACTCTTAAACCCGCTTTTAGCAATAAAGAATCATGTCCTCTTGTGCGCCTTTCTGCACTTTCAATTGCTGTTTTAATCTTTTGATAATTGTGGAAAAAAGCTAGTCTCCCTACAGGTCTAATGCCTTTTGCACCTTCTTCAACTGCTTTAATATTTCGCAATAGTTGTGGTGGAAACCATCTGGCAATATGGTCGTATGGGCCATGACGAGTATATTCTGACCGCCGCTCCAATCCTTCGACAAACATAGTAACTTCGTTGGAGGACATGGTAGCGCTGACTTTTTCTGCCTCTTTAAAGCTGAGGTCAACGCCATGATAGGTACTTCCTGTGCGAATACCAGTGACTTGTGTTGCAGCTTTATCTGTATCGATGTGAACAAAACTCACAATTGGGAGATTGGTTAAATCTCCATAACGGTCAACAATTAACCGCCGAATTCGCATTAAAACATCGCGTCCAGTACCACCTAAACCTATACAAATTGTCCGGTTTATTCCCCGATATTGAAGTTCGTTTGTAGTTGATTGACTCATTCTATGCACCCTACAGGTACTACTTTTTTAGTTTAATAATGATCTCGTAGTCGCGGTTGCGAAAATCTGGACAATTTAATCGAAACTTAGATTTATCTATGAGAGTTCGTGATGTAATTTCTTGATCATTATAATAAATTGTGGCCAAATTAGTTGGTACTAAATAAAGCTTCTCACCTTTGCGTTCTAAATATGCCCTAACTTCTACACCTGGACAGTCAATAGAATCTACACAAGTAGAATCATATTCACCAATTGCAATTCGTTTATTGTTGGGTAAGCTGCATTTTTGGTCTTCTGGTTTTGCTGTTACTTCAAAATCAACTATTAATTCCCATTTTTTTTGTAGCCGATATAATTTGAATCCACCTAAAAATAGTCCTACTAATATTAGTATGAGAATCAATCCAGGTATCCATAACTTGTTAATTAAATAAGGTGTGACTAGACAAGTTTCTTGATTACCTGGTGCTGGGGTACAAAATTCTTGGACTGTAGGTGCAATATCTACTACAGTGAGTTTATATTCTTTATTATTCTGGGTTTTTATTGATAGCGATCGCTTCTGAATTGGCAAATCTTTAATCCAAGCTTGTCGCTGTTGACTTTCTGGAGTTTCTGCTAGTCGAAAAGGGCTAGCCGCAGGTGTTTCTATCCAAATTGCTGAAGTAATTCCTGATTCGGTAAATAACGGCGCATCTGTAATCCAAACTACTGACTGTGGTTTGATATATTGGCTTTTTTGCAGGCGATTTTGATTAATCTGAGCAATACCTCGATAAATAGTGAATTCAGCTTGCTGAATATCTGTACCGTAGAATTTTGAGTCTGGCGAAGGTATTTTTGCTAAAATTTTGTCAAAATTTTCTTGATTTTTACTACTAAAGTAGATGGGTATTCCTAACGGATTAACATCAGATTTAACTTCACCTAAAACAACATCTTGAGCAAAAGGAATAATATATACAGTATCTCCAGGCTTAAGACTATCTTCAATGATCTGACGTAAGCGAATACGACCTTCATCATTCAATCCCACGCTTTCTGTCAAATCAATCGCCAAGACAACATCTCGTCCACCACCCAAAACGCTAACTAAATCTAAGCCAAGTTTTTGTGTGGAAGTAAGTGTTTGTCCGGGAGTAATTTTAGTTATAGTCACAAATAATATAGTTGAATTAATTGAAGAATAACTCAGGAGTCAGAATCAATAGGCTACTTTTAGCCTCATATAAAAATGGCAATAACAAAGACTCTATTGATCTACTTAATGCATAGGCAAATTGTAAGCCTTGCTTCTTGCATTACTTCGACGGACAGAGTTCAGTAGAGAATGATTCAATGATTTTTATCTACAATCTATTATCACATATTGTATACATTATGACTGGTGGCTCATAATTTCCAGTCTTGTACAAAATACTGTTGGGGACAATTGAAAAAAATCGACCTTATTCACAAAGGTCGATTTAATCAAAAATCAGTCTAAAACTTAAAATGTGTAATTGACTTATGTCCCCTAATTCAGGAGTTCTCCTGTTTCTTGCAGGGAGTGCAAGCGGCGGTAAATGCCTTCTTGACTCAAGAGTTCATCGTGGCTACCTACTTCTACAATCTTTCCTTGCTCCAGAACTACAATTTTATCGGCTTCCCGCACTGTGCTTAGACGGTGGGCAATCACAATGGTGGTGCAAGTACCCTGAATTGATCGCATCGCTAGCTGAATTGAACGCTCAGATTCATAATCTAAACTAGAGGTGGCTTCGTCAAAAATCAGTACGTCTGGTTCCACTAACAACGCCCTCGCAATTCCCAAACGCTGTCTTTGTCCTCCAGATAACCTAACACCTCGTTCCCCCACAACGGTGTAATAACCTTGGGGTAAGTGCTGCACTACTTCATCAACCCTGGCAATTCTACAGGCTTCCTGAACCTGCTCCAAAGTAGCATTCGTTCTACCATAAGTCAGGTTATCTAATATAGTACCGTTGAAAACGTCTACTTCTTGGTGAACGATCGCAAGCCTTCGTCTATACTTACCCACATTCAAAGTGCGAATATCTTGACCATCAATCAGAATTTGACCTTCTTTCGGTTCAAAATATCGCAACAGCAATTTCACTAAAGTAGACTTACCAGAACCGGAACGCCCCACTAATGCCACTGTTTGGTATGGCTCAATCAACAAGTTGATATCTTGCAAAACTTGACGGTTGGCATCATATCCAAAACTGACGTGCGATAACTCAACTTTTCCTGTAAATTTATAAGGTGATTCTGTTTGGTTGCTCTCTTCTAAAAGACTAGCTGAATCAGGTGCAGTTGGCTCTTGGAGAAATTCGTGAAACCGCAGCATAGAAGAATAACGACGGGCAAAAATTTCTGCCAAAGTACTAATAGGTTCTAATTCGGCATAAGCCATACTAGAAAGAGTTAAGGTCATGATAAAGTGACCTAGAGAAATTCTACCGTCTACTGTTGCTGCGACAGTCAAACCCAAGATCATAAACACGCAAAACTGAATTAAAGTTCTTTGCCAAGTAGCCAGTTTTACATAACCTTTGTGGACGCGATATTCAACCACTGTGAGTTCACGAGTCAAACGCTGATTTTGCCGCTTCAATTCGTTAGCTTCTGTAGCAAATGCTTTCACCGTTTTGATATTGGTAATCAGTTCGGATGTGCGACTTTCGGTATCTTCTGCGTATTTATCGAGAAGAGTTTCGTGCCAAATTAGCCGCTGTAAATCCTTTAAGGTAAAGCTAAGGATCACTACAAAAGAAATTAAATATAAAACTGCAATCCGCCACTCAATCACCAAGATAAACACAAAAATTCCCAGCACACGAACTAGTTTGGGAATCAACTGTCCGGCAACTTCGGGGTAAGTAAAAGTGTGGTTAGCAATACCTCTAGCTATTCTTCCAGCAATACGTCCAGGGTTATTTTGATCATAAAATTCTAATGGGAGAGTGAGAATTTTTTCTATGGCTGTTTGAGCTTTTTGCCGACGCAACCTTAAGGATATATCCCAATGAAACCAATGGGTTAACCAAGGTTGTGTTGGTGCTTTCACTACGGTGACAATGAAAATCAAACCCAGTAATACACCCAAAGATAGAGTTTTATTAATTGGGTAATTGGTAATGTCAGAAAAAGTTGCGATCGCACTTTGAAGTGGTTTATCCAAAGGTTGATCAGACAAAACGTTTAAAATCTGCCCGATCGCATAAGGTATAACCAAATCAATAATTTCGTAAATGCTAGATGCTGTAATACTGAAAAGACTCAGTTTCCAGTCTGAGCGGAAATAATTGACAATATCTTGAAATTTGGCCATGATGCACACCGTCCAAGAGCGCGATCGTATTCTTGTAAAGAATATACTACAGGTGTATTACAATATAGTCAAGGGCTATAGTTTTAACAGTTATCAGTTGGGAGCCAGAGTAGGGTGTTGACTCTGTGGCTTTTTAGGAGTTAAGAACTCATGCAAATTATGTGTAGTCAGTGCGAGCTTTGCGAAGCAATCCCAGAGACTTTGCGATTGCTTCGCAAAGCTCGCAATGACACAAGAGAGATTTTGCCCTGACACAAAAATAGCATGAGTCAAAAACGTCCAAATTTCATCAAAGTCAACAGCCTAGAGCCAGAGTCCCCCACTTCTAATAAGCGGTTGGTAACAGAAAGGGGATTTAACCCCGACTGAAACCGTGATAACTGTTCACTGATTTAACTTTAATTTCGAGGTTTTGGCTATAAATTCGAGTTACTGTTAGAACATAAAGACTCAAAGTTTTAGAATCTTGCTTCGATTATTGTTTTTTGAGAGTGAAAAAACAGGGTTAATTACTAATTCGTAATTCATAATTATTAATTATTGCCGAAACACTCGTGCAGATATTATCTCTATTGGTAAGTAAGTGAGCGTAAATAATTAAAGGTTTGTAGTGGGGACTTTAGTCCTCTCTTAATGGCTAAAGCCCTTACCATGAGCTAATTCAATTGAATTTTACATTACTTAATATAGTTTGATTTATTCTTGCCCACTTACTTAGTCTTGAATTAATTAGGGATGTAGACCCAAACTAATTTAATTACGAATTACGAATTACGAATTACGAATTACGAATTACGAATTATTTTAAATCACTTCTTTGGATTAGTAGGTAATTGTGCAAAGACAAATTCTAGGCGATAGCGATAGAGAGCAACTGGTCGAGAACCAGCTTTGAAGTAATCTGGATCTTGGGGTGAAAGATAAACAGCAGTAACTTGATCTGCCTCAATCGCTGGATTAGATGTTGGAAGTTGATGGTAAGCAGTGGTAGATTCTACAGAGTTAAAATAGGGGCGTGAACCGCCTTTAAATAGTTGTTGAAACACTTCTGTAGTGATGAACTTGCCATCATGAGTAGTTTCTGTGGCTCGTGCAGTCACAATAGAAACTAGTTGGCGACTGCTACGCAAAAACGTAATCTGACGATTAGGTGAATCTGGGTCTACTTTGACTAATAATACTGCTTCATCCCCTAAATAAGCCCTCGCCAAGTTCAAACTATTAAATGCTCTATCTGATACTACATTTGCAAATTCGTCATCTCTCTGAGGAAATATTTTTAATCCGGCAATAGATGGTTTCTCTTCCACAAATCTTACTACAAAACTCACAGGCTGATTTAATTGTCGGCGATTACCTTCAAACCCTGGAGTGACGATATTTGGTGCTAAAGGCGCAACCAAATCTACCAACGTACTTGTAACTTGCCAAGAACCGACCATCCATTTAGGATAAACCAAATCACCCGAAGCCGGTTGTACTGAAGTTAATTTTTCCCACTGGGGAAAATTTGCTAACCGTTCAGACAACTCTCCTGCAAGAGCTTCGCTACCCCACAATAGAAAAAAAACCACCAAGCAAAAACTCCAAATTCCCTTCATTACAAGCATCAGCAGTTTATTTTTATTGGATCAAAATTTATCTACAGGATACTAACAGAGTCCTAAATTTTCTCACGGTCTAGGTACTCCTTCTTCAAAAAATCATCTGACTCCCACAGTTTCTCTAGATAATGACTATCCTTGAATAGTAAGGGAATCAGATCAGCGTAAACTGCCAGCAGGTGTCAGATGCTGCAACCAGAACAAATATTACAAGACCGTTATCAAATTCAACGCCAACTCGGCAACAATGGCATTCGCCAAACTTGGCAAGCATTGGATTTACAAGCCGCTGATGGCGATAATTCGACCGTTGTCGTCAAACTTTTAGCCTTTGGTGGTACTGTGCAGTGGGATGACCTGAAACTTTTTGAGAGGGAAGCACAAATTCTTAAACAGCTAAATCATCCCCGAATTCCCCAGTATATTGATTATTTTTGTATCGACGATCGCACACTATGGTTTGCCTTAATACAAGAATATATCCCTGGTGAATCACTCAAGGATAAACTTGCTGTTGGCAAAAGGTTTACTGAAAAGCGAGCTAGAAAAATTGCTGTTGAGGTTTTAAATATTCTCACTTATCTACATGAATTGAATCCAGGGGTGTTGCATAGAGACATTAAACCGAGTAATTTAATCTGGGGCGACGATAATCGGATTTATTTAGTTGATTTTGGTGCAGTTCAAGATAAAGCGGCAAGAGAGGGCGTTACTTTCACCGTTGTCGGTACTTATGGTTATGCCCCAATGGAACAATTTGGTGGTCGTGCAGTTGCGGCTTCAGACCTTTATGGATTGGGAGCAACTTTAATTCATTTGCTCACCGGGACTTCCCCCTCTGATTTACCCCAGCAGGATTTGCGACTGCAATTTACAGACCGAGTTAATCTCAGTCCCAGTTTTGTCAGTTGGCTACAAAAGTTGATAGAACCGGCTCCAGAGCAAAGATTTACTAGTGCTAGTCAAGCGCTGAATGCTCTCCAATCGGGACTGATTGTTACATCTGCAAACAGGAATCAACTTTTACCACTAAAAGAAATAATCAACAATTCGGGATGCGGGATCAATAATTACAATGAAACAGTTCCAGAGGAAATTCTCGGTTGGAATTGGGGGGCATTTTTGATGCCTTGGTTGTGGATGTGGCCGAATCAAGTCTGGTATGGGCTATTCTGTTTTATACCTCACGGTTGGTGGTTAATGGCGATCGCACTTGGTGCCAAAGGCAATGAATGGGCTTGGAAAAGTAGGCCGTGGCGCAGTATTGAACAATTTAAAGCACATCAAAGAGGCTGGGCGATCGCTGGTATTCTACTAGGAGCGCCGATTAGTATTATGTTGTGGATTCGAGCGATCGTTTTGCTCAAATCTGCGCTGTAAAGCATTCTTTTGGGTAAATCTCAAGCGGGTTTTTTAGGCAGATAACTATAAGGGTTGAACAAATGGTTCAAATTCTTCAAGGAAAAGATGTCACCCTAGCCCAACTGATTGATGAATTTGGTCTACAACTTGCAGATGACGAAGATTTTTTTTCAGAGTGGCGGCATGATTTACCTGAGTTGAGTGACTTAGAAAAAGAATCTCTCAACGAAGTCAAGGCAGAATATTTCCATCTATCGAAATATCCTATTTTGGAACCTGTAGTCAAAATGGTGGTGCTATCTCCACTATTGCGTCTAGGAGGTTTTTATCAACCACCTTTCTACATCGCCTCAGAACAAGAGGTAAAAATCTCTTCTGAAGACGAAGGCACGATTATCAGAGGACGTATTGACATTTTGGTGTTCCATCCTCCATTTTGGGTTTTGGTTATTGAGGCAAAACGAGCAGATTATTCTTTGGAGGTAGGAATTACTCAAGCATTAGCTTATATGTTGACTAATGCTGGT
>JBGTMK010000349.1:0-2506 GCA_041743605.1 Nostoc sp. | reverse complement strand
TAATTTACCGATAAACTTAGATGATTTATTGGCGCAAATAGGGGCAGACTTTGCAGCAACATATCACAAAGATCAGGCATCATTAACGACAGCATTACAAGAGTTTTTCTTACAACGCATCCGCAATTTATTGCAAGAAGAAAAGCAGATTGATTTCGACTTGGTAAATGCAGTTTTGGGTGAAATTGACCTAGAATACACAGAACGGACATTATATGTTTTATTGGATGTACGCGATCGCGCCTTGTACTTACAACAAATCCGCAACGATAGTACTTTAGATAACATCTACGAAACCGTTAACCGTTCCACACGATTAGCCGCTCAAGGTGATTTGGATACAAAACAGCTAGAACCAACAACCGTAGTTCGTCCAGAATTATTCCAAAAGCCCTCAGAAGACGCTTTGTATAAAGCCTTAATCGAATCAGTACCGCAAACTCAAGCAGCACAGCAGACACGAAATTATCAACTGTTAGTAGCAGCACTAGCAAAAATTGCTCCAGCAGTTAGTAACTTTTTTGATGGACCAGATAGCGTTTTAGTTATGGATTCCGATCCAGAAGTCAAGCGTAATCGGTTACATCTACTCGGATTAGTTCGCAATCATGCCCGTGTTTTAGCTGACTTTGGTGCGATCGTCAAAAATCTGTAGCGTAGGTCAACAAAAACTTGTGTAATTTTTGCCAAGAAGCGCTACTATAGGGAGTGCTTAACCAGGGACTCTGCTGCAATCTATGCCTAGAGCTACTGTAATTGGATTGGGAAAGTCCGGTGTTGCTGCGGCGAGATTGTTGAAACGGGAAGGTTGGGAGGTAGAGCTGAGTGATTGCGACACCTCCGAAACCCTCCTGGAACAACAACAAGAACTCGCTGCCGAGCAAATAACCGTGAAACTAGGCCAATCCCTAGAATTGAATGGTGCTAATTTACCCCAATTAATAGTTGTTAGTCCTGGCGTACCTTGGGATATTCCCGTATTAATTAAGGCACGCCAATTAGGTATTGAAACCATTGGGGAAATGGAACTTGCTTGGCGAAATTTGAAATCCCTACCTTGGGTAGGAATTACAGGTACTAACGGCAAAACTACTACCACAGCTTTAATTGCTGCCATTTTCCAAGCAGCAGAATTAGATGCCCCCGCTTGCGGTAACATTGGCTACGCCGCCTGTGATGTTGCCTTATCTCACAGGGGGAGAGGAGCAGGGGAGGCAGGGGAAGCAGGGGGAGCAAGAGAAACATTTGATAATTCTTGTACAGACGCGATTAATCGCGTCTCTCCTAACTCCTCACTCGATTGGGTGATTGCGGAAGTTAGCAGCTATCAAATAGAATCTTCCGTCTCTCTTGCTCCCCGTATCGGTGTTTGGACGACTTTCACACCGGATCACCTCAGTCGCCATCAGACTTTAGAGAACTATTACAACATAAAAGCCAAGTTATTACGTCAGTCCGAGTTGCAAGTATTCAATGGCGATGATGCCTACTTGAGCCAGCTAGGTTTAAGTGCTTGGCCTGATGCCTATTGGACAAGTGTCAAAGGAAAAGATTTCCTGATTAGCGAAAAAGGCTTTTATATTGAGGACGGCTGGGTTGTGGAAAAATTAACTGCAACCTCTGCACCAGAACCGATTGTAAAAGTATCTACTTTGCGAATGGTGGGAGAACATAACCAGCAAAATCTCTTGATGGCAGTAGCAACGGCAAGATTAGCGGGAATTAATCGTGATGCGATCGCACTTGCGATTCGGGAATTCCCTGGTGTTGCCCATCGTTTGGAACATATCTGCACTTGGGAAGGTATTGATTTCATTAACGACAGCAAAGCCACTAACTACGATGCTGCTGAAGTTGGTTTAGCATCGGTTAACAGTCCAGCGATTTTAATTGCTGGTGGAGAAGCGAAAGCAGGTGATGATACTGGCTGGCTAGCAAAAATTCACTCCCAAGCTGCTGCTGTGTTATTGATTGGCTCTGCTGCACCCGCATTTGCCAAACGTCTCCAAGAGGTAGGGTATCATACATACCATATTGTGGAAACTATGGAAAGGGCAGTTCCGAGAGCAGCAGAATTAGCTAAGGAATATCAAGCGTCTGTGGTGTTGCTATCTCCAGCTTGCGCCAGTTTCGACCAGTACCCGAATTTTGAGGTGCGGGGCGATCGCTTCCGTCAGTTATGCCTCGCTTGGACGGAAAGCTGGAAACCTCCCAGAGTAGAACATCCAGAATTTGAAAACTCTAATCAAGAGTCCATAGTTCAAAGTCGATAAGCATTGTTTGTCAACCAGTTCGTAGTAAGGACTTTAGTCCTTATTTTCTAGGCACTAAAGTCCTTACTACAAACTCTCAAAACTAATACCATTTCCCGAAAATCTTGATACATATAGATTTTTCGTAGGGGTAAAGCACTGCTCATTGGTGTCAACTTAACGCGAAACCGCACGTCCGCCAGGGATTGTAAATCCCTGTCTCATAGCTAAAGTCATCTGAAGATGACTAGATA
>JBGTMK010000348.1:0-21510 GCA_041743605.1 Nostoc sp. | reverse complement strand
TTAAGTGGACTTCAGCTATGAGACTCGGAATTCATTCCGAGGCGGGATAGAAACGCAGTCCGAGATTTTTTAATAAAGATATGACTGCGACAAGACTTGTGTGTACACCGTAGCGATGCCTTGGGGGGACTAAGGGCAATACGGTTGGGTTAAGGTTACTGGTGTAGATAATTTGTCTTTGAAGACGCGATGAATCGCCGTCTCTACAAATGTTTTGGGCTTATCTGAACTGTATTGGGACTAAGGGGGGTAACTCGAATTGTGTGTACACGGTAGCTTCTAAAAGGAGAGAGGTCAAAATTGCACCTCACGCTTGTCGAAAATCGCTATATATATTTAGAGATATTTCCAGCCTAATTCCTAATTATTTAAAATACTTTGTAATTGTTACCTAACAGTGCTAATCCCGTTTACGAATTACGAATTACGAATTACGAATTACGAATTATTTTAATATATACCCAAATATAGATTAAATCTTCAAAATTAGTCTTTACAGTAACGATTAAGATTGATATTTAGGAGATTACTAATTAATGCCTGATGAGAATGGATTTGAAGAAAAAATTATATCCCAAGAAGCTGAAAAAAGAATATCCGAAAAGCTAGATAAAGTAGAACAAATAGACATAGATGTACAAACCGATCTGTTGAAAATTGTTCAGGGACAGGCAGATGGAGTTTCGGTTACAGGTCAAGGATTCGTAATTCAAGAAGGCATTCGGGTACAGGAAATAAAACTGCAAACAGAAAGTATTGCCATTAATCCCTTCAGCGCTATTTTTGGTCAAATAGAACTTAATGAGCCAGTAAATGCCATAGCTCGCATTATAGTTACAGAAGTAGATATTAACCACGCCTTGACCTCAGACTTGATTCGCAGCCAGATGCAAAAGTTGGAGTTGGATGTAGATGGCGAAATTGTGAGTTTTGAGCCACAAAAAATTCAAGTATTTTTACCTGGTGATGGCAAAATAGAATGTAGGGGTAGAGTATTGTTAGAGGAAAATGGAAATACTCGCCCTTTCGCTTATACTGCGATCGTTCGCCCACGGACTAATTCACAACCCGCGATGCTAGAGAGTTTTAACTGCACTGAGGGAGGCGGGATTTCAATAGAATTAGTTACAGCATTAATGCACAAAGCTAAAGAACTGATGAGTCTACCATATTTTAAATGGGAAGATATAGCGTTTTCTATTAAAGATATAAAAGTAGAAATTGGTAGTTTAATACTTCTGGTAGAAACTAAAGTTACGCAGATACCATCATCGTTAACTGTACTATCTCCTTAGTAGTATTGCCAGTAGTTTAAAATAATTTTTGTTACTGAAGGATGATGTAAATGTACTAAAATGTTTCTAGAATTTGGAAAGCTACTTACTTCTAAATTCCAACTATGCAAGAGTATGATGTTGTGCTAATCGGTGCTGGACATAATGGGCTAGTTTGTGCAGCTTACTTGCTCAAAGCTGGTTATAGCGTTCTGTTACTAGAAAAGCGTTCTGTTCCAGGTGGCGCAGCAACGACTGAAGAATGTTTACCCCAAGAAGCACCTGGATTTAAATTCAACTTGTGTGCTATTGACCATGAATTTATTCACTTGGGGCCAGTTGTTGAAGAATTAGAACTAGAAAAATACGGCTTGCATTATCTAGAATGCGATCCAGTTGTTTTCTGTCCTCATCCTGATGGCAAGTATTTCTTAGGGCATAAGTCGGTAGAAAAGACTTGTGCAGAAATCGCTCGTTATAGTGAACGTGATGCCAAAAAGTACGCCGAATTTGTAGACTTTTGGCAGAGGACGCTAGGTGCAATGATTCCTATGTTTAACGCACCGCCAAAGTCAATTATAGATATCCTTGGTAACTACGACATCACAAAACTGAAAGATTTATTTTCGGTTATTGGTTCTCCAAACAAAACGCTGGACTTTATTCGCACCATGCTAAACAGCGCGGAGGATTTACTTAACGAGTGGTTTGATGAGGAATTTCTGAAAGCGCCATTAGCCAGACTCGCAGCAGAACTTGGTGCGCCACCATCGCAAAAAACCCTTGCTATTGGTGCAATTATGATGGCGATGCGTCACAACCCTGGAATGGCCAGACCACGCGGCGGAACTGGCGCACTTGTGCAAGCTTTGGTGAATTTAGTCACAAGTAAAGGTGGCGTTATTCTCACAGATCAACACGTGGAAAAAGTTTTAATTGATGATGGAAAAGCTGTAGGTGTGCGAGTTGCTGGTGGTAAAGAATATCGCGCTAAATACGGGGTTATTTCTAATATTGATGCCAAGCGATTATTCTTACAAATGACTGATAAAAGTGATGTTGATGGAGCCGACCCAAATTTATGGGAAAGATTAGAACGCCGCATCGTTAACAATAACGAAACCATCCTCAAGATAGATTTGGCTTTAGATGAACCACTGCACTTTCCATACCACGCCCACAAAGACGAATACCTCGTCGGTTCTATTTTAATTGCCGATTCTGTGGCTCATGTAGAACAAGCTCATAGTAAATGCACCTTGGGAGAGATACCTGATGCTGACCCATCAATGTATGTGGTGATGCCTAGTTATTTAGACCCCACATTAGCACCACCTGGCAAGCATACTGTATGGATTGAGTATTTCGCCCCTTATCAAATTGCCGGTGCAGAAGGCACTGGTTTAAAAGGTACTGGTTGGACAGATGAATTGAAAAACAAAGTTGCAGATAGAGTGATTGATAAATTGGCGGACTATGCACCGAATGTCAAGAACGCAACTATCGCCCGTCGTGTAGAAAGTCCAGCAGAACTAGGAGAAAGATTAGGTGCGTACAAAGGGAATTATTACCATGTTGACATGACTTTAGATCAGATGATATTTTTCCGTCCCTTACCAGAAATAGCCAACTACAAAACGCCAATTGAAAACTTATTTTTGACTGGTGCAGGGACTCATCCGGGTGGTTCAATTTCGGGAATGCCGGGACGCAATTGTGCGCGTGTCTTTTTGCAGGCCAAACATCCCATTAGCCAAACTTTAAAGGATGCTCGTGATTCGATTAAGTCAACTGTCGAGTCGGTATTTGGCATCATTTAAAATTTGTAAAATAGAGCCTATTTCCATCTATTTTGTGCCTTTGTGTCTTGATACTGAAAATATGATTTTGGTATCACAAAGACATGAAGGCAAGCTTTCACGCCTACAAGTTGCACTTTATAACTAACATCTTTTGCCTACGGTAGGCAATCAAATGCTAATCAGCAGTTGGCATCCTCCCAGCGATAAATGGTAAGCTGATGCGCTTTGAAGTCGCATAGTTTCAATCGCGATAAAGACGCAATTTTAACTATGATTAGTTTAGATAATTGCTTGATATAATGAAGCAATTAACATCATTGTTTAGTGAAAAGCTAGTACGATCGCACCCTTGTTAATCAAATGAGAAATGTCCCAGATGAGTGCGATGTCTACGACGGGGGTAGCTGCGGCAACTTAATATAGCAACACAAATTATAGTTTTTTGAGTGAAATAGGTTCTAAGGAATTGCTTTAAGTGTATTTAATATGATAATGTAATGTACGCTTGATTTTCATAAGCTTATATGCATCGTAAACCAAGTTATTTCTCAAAAAATAAGGAAATTAATGGGTAAAAAGTAGTGTATTTTGATAATGTTCAAAAAACAAACAACTTTTAACATAATCTTATAAATTTTGTAGGTACAGCATGGTTTTTCGGCGCTACTTCGTTGCATCTAACTTAATAGTTTTCTTAGCATTTGGCTGTAGTGGTGGGGTAAACTCATCTACACAAAATACCAAACAAGTTGTGCAAGAAAGTAATGTAACTCAACTTTTCATCGAAGCAAAGGTTACGCAAAAAGCAGAAGATTTCTTTGATCAAGGTAATAATTTATTAGATGGACAACGTTACGAAGATGCAATAAAAGCTTATGATAAAGCGATCGCTATCAAAGCTGAGAGTCCCGAAGCTTGGATTAACCGTGGCATTGGCTTAACATCGTTGCAACGCTACAAAGACGCTCTCGCATCCTACGACACTGCGATCGCTATCAAACCCGACAAACACGAAGCTTGGTATAATCGTGGTATAGCCTTAACATCGTTGCAACGCTACAAAGATGCGATCGCATCTTACGACAAAGCGATCGCCATTCAACCCGACAAGTCTGAAGCTTTAATTAACCGAGGCATAGCTCTGACAAAGCTGCACCGCTACAAGGACGCCATTGCATCTTATGATAGAGCGATCGCCATCAAGCAAGACTTGCACCAAGCATATTACAACAAAGCTTGCTCTTATGCTTTACAAAACAATCTGGAATTAGCAATTAAGAACCTAGACAAAGCAATCCAGCTTGTTCCTGAGAAATATAAGAAATTAGCAAAAACTGACCCAGATTTTATCAAAGTGCGTAGTAAAAAGCAGTTTCAGGAATTATTGCAATAGTATTTTGTCGCCACCGCTCAGTGTAGAATAGAAGCGTGCTACAGCAAAGATTTTTTCTTGAGCGGTTTACAACTAGACATGAAAAAATTGTTAATCACCGGAGCAAGTGGTTTTTTGGGATGGCATCTTTGCCAGCTTGCAAAACAAGAATGGGAGATTTATGGCACGTATTTATCCCATCCTTTAGAGATTCCTAGTATCAATATGTTAAAAGCGAATTTAACAAACTTTCAGGAATTGAAACGTATTTTTAATGATGTCAAACCAGAAGCAGTTATTCATACTGCTGCACATTCGCAACCAAATTTTTGTCAAACTAACCCCAAAGAATCGCACGCAATAAATGTTATAGCATCCTGCAATATTGCCGGACTCTGCGCGGATAATTCTATTCCTTGTGCTTTTACCTCAACCGACTTAGTTTTTGATGGCTTAAATGCCCCATATCAAGAAACAGATGCCGTGTGTCCTGTCAATCTTTACGGTGAGCAAAAGGCGATCGCAGAAGCAGATATGCTAGAAAGGTATCCCATGACCGCAGTGTGTCGGATGCCCTTGATGTTTGGTGCAGCAACACCTACAGCTAAAAGCTTTATTCAGCCATTTATTCAGACTTTACAAGCCGAAGAAGAACTAAGTTTATTTATAGACGAATTTCGCACACCAGTAAGTGGAACAACTGCTGCCAAAGGACTTTTATTAGCACTAGAAAAAGTTAACGGCATAATTCACTTAGGTGGCAAAGAGCGGATTTCGCGTTATGATTTTGGACAAATATTAGTAGAAGTATTTCAACTTCCCGCTACTGGTCTGAAGTCCTGCCGACAACAAGATGTGAAAATGGCAGCGCCTAGACCAGCAGATGTTTCCTTGGATAGTTCCAAAGCATTTGCATCGGGGTATCAGCCATTATCTTTACGAAAAGAATTGGAATTATTCCGAGACTCCAAATAGTAGCCGCCTTTCTGTAAACAGAAAGACGGCTAGCGCTGAGGTACTACGAATAAGAATCCATTGGCAGACAAGAGCAAACAAAATTCCTGTCGCCAAAGGCTGCATCAATGCGGCCAACAGCCGGCCAGAATTTATGTTCACGAGTCCAAGGCGCAGGATAAGCAGCTTGTTCACGAGAATAAGGATGCTGCCATTCTCCAGTAATCAGACTTTCAGCAGTATGGGGTGCGTTCTTCAAAACATTATCTTGGGTATCCACCTTACCAACTTCTATTTCGGCAATTTCTTGGCGAATAGAAATCAACGCATCACAGAAACGATCCAACTCTTGCTTAGATTCACTTTCTGTAGGTTCCACCATGATTGTACCCCCTACAGGCCAGGAGACAGTCGGTGCATGGAAACCATAATCTATGAGACGCTTGGCGACATCATCGATTTCGATCGCAGCTGATTTTTTGAGCGATCGCAAATCTAAAATACACTCATGGGCAACTAGACCGTTTTTCCCCTGATACAAAACTGGATAGTACGATTCCAGTTTCTTAGCGATGTAGTTAGCATTGAGAATCGCCACCTTAGTCGCTTGGGTTAAACCATCTGCACCCATCATCGCAATGTACATCCAAGAAATCACCAAGATACTCGCACTACCCCAAGGCGCAGCCGCCACAGCACCAATATTTGAGTGCTGAGTTGAGTTGTTGATAGTAACAACAGGATGTCCTGGTAGAAAGGGCACAAGATGAGATGCAACGCCAATCGGCCCCATACCAGGGCCACCGCCACCATGAGGAATACAGAAGGTTTTGTGCAAGTTTAAATGGCAGACATCCGCGCCAATATCTCCAGGACGGCAAATTCCCACTTGGGCATTCATATTTGCCCCATCCATGTAAACTTGTCCACCATGACTATGGACAACAGCGCAGATTTCCTGAATTGGTTCTTCAAAAACACCGTGAGTTGAGGGATATGTCACCATTAAAGCGGCTAATTCATTGCTATGTTTTTCAGCCTTAACCTTCAGGTCATCAACGTCAATATTACCTTGTGAGTCACAAGCAACAGCCACCACCTTCATCCCGCACATCACCGCACTCGCTGGGTTTGTCCCGTGTGCAGAAGTGGGAATTAAACAAACGTTGCGGTGTGCTTCGCCCCGATTTTCGTGATATTGGCGAATTACTAAAAGTCCTGCATACTCACCCTGAGAACCAGCATTTGGTTGCAGAGAAATTCCCGCAAACCCAGTAATTTCAGCTAACCATGCCTCAAGTTGCTCAAACAGGATTTGATAACCTTGCGTTTGCGATGCCGGGGCAAATGGATGAATCTTGCCAAATTCTTCCCAACTTACCGGAATCATCTCAGCAGTTGCATTCAACTTCATTGTGCAAGAACCCAAAGGAATCATCGATGTCGTTAGCGACAAGTCCTTGCTTTCTAGTTTGTGCAGATAGCGCAATAACTCGGTTTCTGAGTGATAGCGGTTAAATACAGGATGGGTGAGATACGTGCTTTGACGGCTAAATAGTTCACCGCTTAAACCTGATTGCTGAGTTATCCATTCAATTTCTTGGACATTCAAAACAAACCGTAGCTCATCTGTCCCTGCAAAAATTTGGCATATATATCGCACATCATCCAATGTGGTAGTCTCATCCAACGAGATACCAACAGTAGATGTATCAAAAATACGTAGATTAATTTGACGAGCTTCAGCAGCTTGTAGAATTTCTTGCAGAGGTTTAGTTCCTAACTCCACCTGTAACGTATCAAAGAAAGGTTTAGAACTGATGCTGTAACCTAGTCGCTGCAACCACTCTGCCAAAATCAGAGTTAGGAAATGTATCCTAGTCGCTATTGTCTTAAGTCCATCTGGCCCATGATAGACCGCGTACATACTCGCCATCACCGCCAGTAGCACCTGTGCTGTACAAATATTACTAGTAGCTTTTTCGCGGCGGATGTGCTGTTCGCGGGTTTGCAAAGCGAGACGTAATGCAGGCTTCCCTTGGGCATCTTTTGATACACCTACAATTCGCCCTGGAACCAGCCGTTTATACTCTTCCTTCGTAGCAAAGTATGCCGCATGAGGCCCCCCAAACCCCAAGGGAATACCAAACCGCTGAGTGCTACCAACAGCAATATCAGCGCCAAATTCCCCTGGAGGGGTCAGTAAAGTTAAACTTAGAGGATCTGCTGCTACCGTCACCAATGCACCCTTAGCATGGGCTTTTTCTATAAAAGCGCGGTAGTCGTAAATAGTGCCATCACTTGCAGGGTATTGTAGAACAGCCCCAAAAATTGATTGATCAAAATCAAATGTTTGATGATCGCCAACAATAATCTTAATTCCCAATGGTTTCGCGCGTGTTTGCAACACGTCAATAGTTTGGGGATGGCAATCACCAGAGACAAAATAGGCATTTGCCTGATTTTTGGAGACACCATAGCTTAGGCTCATGGCTTCAGCGGCGGCTGTGGCTTCATCAAGTAAGGAAGCATTAGCAATTTCCAAACCTGTGAGGTCGATAATTAGGGTTTGAAAATTTAGCAGCGCTTCTAGTCGCCCTTGGGCAATTTCTGGCTGATAAGGAGTGTAGGCAGTATACCAACCGGGGTTTTCTAGAATGTTACGCCCAATCACAGGTGGGGTAATACTGTCGTAATATCCCATACCGATATATGACCGGAAAACCTGATTTTTGGCAGCAATTTTTTTTAACGATGCCAGTGCTGCATACTCACTTTCTGCTTCTGGTAACTTTAGCGGTTGCTTCAGCCGGATTGTTTGTGGAACTGTTTGCTCAATTAGAGCATCCAGGCTGGGAAATCCCAAAACCTTAAGCATTTGCTCAATGTCATCGGAGTTCGGGCCAATGTGTCTTGGCGCAAAACTACTTAACTTTTGACTTTTTTTGTCTAGCACTTGCTGCTCATTAGACTTAAGAATAGGAGCGTTCAATACCACAAATTACTCTCCAGATGGTACTATTTAATATTCTGCAATAAATACTCATGAGAAGTAAGTGTAACTTTTCAGTTAATCTAAATTTCATGACTTATTTTCGAGTGGAGAGGGAGATGGGGGAGACAAGGGAGATGAGGGAGCAATATCCTCCTCATCCCCACTCCCTACTCCCTACTCCCTACTCCCCTTCAACTTGGGCACGATACTCATCCGCCGTCAAGGCATCTTCAACTTCGCCAGGGTCATTGACGCGCACTTTTAAGAACCATCCCTCACCGTAGGGATCATCTGTTACTTGTTCGGGAGAATCAATTAAGGCTTCATTCCGTTCTATAACTGTGCCTGTTACTGGTGAATTCAGTTCTTCAACGGCTTTTACTGATTCAATTGTGCCAAAGTTTTCTCCTCTGGTAAGAGCGTCGCCAATTTCTGGCAGTTCTAAGAAGACGATATCGCCTAATTCGTGTACAGCAAATTCAGTAATTCCAATGGTAGCAATTTCGCCATCTATTCGCACATATTCATGAGAATCCAAGTATCTGAAATCTTGAGGATATTCAAAAGACATATCACTTCCTCTCCCTTATCACAAAAATTATTGCCCCAACAGTCATCCAAACCATATCTGGTAATGAACCTTACTTTAGATTGAGTAGCTTACAACACATTATTCCTCAAAAACCTCGGCGCTTGTTAGTTGGTGACACGATTCTTTGACCGATAAAAAGGGCGTTTAACTACAACTGCTGGGTAAGCTTTGCCACGAATTTCAACTTCTAGCTGCTGACCGACAGTTGCTAGTTGGGTGGAAACATACGCTAAGGCAACAGGATAACCAAGTGTGGGCGATAGAGTGCCACTGGTAACTTCTCCCACAACTTTACTTGCGGATAACACTTGATAACCGTGACGGGCAATGTTACGTCCTTGGGTTTGTAAACCTACCAATCGGCGCTGTATTCCAGCGGCTTTTTGCTGTGCTAAAACTTCCCGACCAATAAAATCGCCTTTGGTATCTAAATGAACTAGCCAACCTAAACCTGCTTCTAAGGGTGTAGTAGTGTCATCGATATCTTGCCCATAAAGTGCCATCGCCGCTTCTAGTCGCAGGGTATCTCTCGCACCGAGTCCACAGGGAATAACACCAGCTTTATGGAGACTTCGCCACAATTCTACCCCCACATCCGGGTCTACCATCACCTCAAAGCCATCTTCTCCGGTGTAACCTGTGCGGGCTAGGAAAGCAGGTTTACCTAGTAGGGTTGCTTCTAAATGTCCGAAGGCTTTGATTGGTTGTAAGTCTTCTTGCACTAAGGGTTGGAGATATTTAATCGCTTTTGGCCCTTGCACAGCAATTAAGACTTTTTCTGGTGAAAGGTCTTGGAATTGCACCTTATCCAGGTCAAGGTGTTGCAATAGCCATGCTTTATCTTTACCAGAGGTTGACGCATTAACTATGATGAATGCCTTCTGTGTCCCAGTGGCATCTTCACCTTGGTAATAGATAATGATGTCGTCGATAATTCCGGCTTGGGGATTTAACAATACGGTGTATTGTGCTTGACCTGGTTGCAAACGACTCAAGTCTGAAGGCACTAAAGTCTGGAGTTGGGAAATCAGGTTTTTACCTTGGAGGGTAAATTTGCCCATGTGGGAAATATCGAACATTCCGGCTGCATTTCTTACAGCGTCGTGTTCGCGGCTAATGCCACTAAATTGCACAGGCATTTCCCAGCCACCAAAGCTGGTAAAGCGTGCTTTGAGTTCTACACCCAGTTTATACAAGTGGGTTCGCGCCAGAGATTGGGCGTTGTCTTCTTGATTAGCCACAGGTAATTTTGCGTAGATGCGGAGCAACTTGCCGCTAGGCATCGCACCTCAACATCTATCATCCTACGAGAGATTAGGGAAGAGGTGACAGAGGGACGGGTAATAGGGAATAATCTCTACCCTTTTCTCCTTGTCCCCTTCTGTGAGGTTTAATAGTTAATGGTGCAAGTGTTGAGATTTATTAAGAAGACGTTATGAAATATTGGCAACTGTTAGCTAGCTTTGTTTTAGCTATGGTTCTTTTTTTGTTTCCCCTATCGGCACAAGCTGCAAGTTCTTCGAGTATTACCCGTTCTGTGGGTAATGATGAACTTAAGGGCAAAGATTACTCTGGTCAAAGTTTAGTTGGCACTGAGTTTACCAATCTCAAATTAGAGAATGCTAATTTTAGCAATGCTGACTTACGTGGTGGTGTGTTTAACGGTAGCGTATTGGAGGGAGTAAATCTGCATGGTGTTGATTTTAGTGAAGGTATAGCCTATCTAACAAGGTTTAAGGATGCTGATTTAAGTGATGCTGTGTTGACTGATGCAATGATGCTGCGTTCTACTTTTGATGGTGTAAATGTCACAGGTACTGATTTTACAAATGCAATTTTAGATGGGACGCAAGTAAAAAAGCTTTGTGTTAAGGCAAGTGGTGTGAACTCTAAAACTGGTGTAGATACTCGCGAGTCTTTAGGATGTAAGTAGATTCTTACCCCTCTTCTTCGCTGGTGGAGAGGGGGATGTTTTTTAACTAATTACGTTAGCGAGTATCGAGCGTCATTACGAATTACGACGCCTAGCGATCGCTAATGATATGCTTCTCTTATAAAATTTGCATAATTTGCCCGAATCGTCATAGTGGTAGGATGATTTACACCTAAAGTCCGTTCACAAATTTTCAAAGCTTGCTCAAATAAGGGTTTGGCTTTCTTGTAGCGTCTTATATGACGGTAGAGTGCTGCTAAATTGTTCAAACTAATAGCGACATCAGGATGGTTGTTTCCCAGCAAACGTTTACTCAGTTCTAAAGCTTGTTGATACAAGGGTTCGGCTTTGCTATAGCGTCCTGTCGATTCGTAGAGTTGCGCTAAATTGTTCAGGCTAGTAGCAACATCACTATGTTCTTCTCCCAGCAAGCGTTTTCTCAGTTTTAAAGCTTGCTCAAGCAAGGGTTCGGCTTCGCTATAGCGTCCTGCATAACAGTACAATGCTGCTAAATTGTTCAAGCTAGTGGCAACATGGGGATGTTCTTCTCCTACTAGGCGTTTCCACAGTTCTAAAGCTTGTTGATACAACGGTTCGGCTTTACTGTAGTGTCCTGTAGATTCGTAGAGTAATGCTAAATTATTTAGACTAGTGGCGACATCAGTATGTTCTTCTCCCAGCAAGCGCTTTCTCAGTTCTAAAGCTTCCTCAAGCAAGGGTTCGGCTTTACTGTAGCGTCCTGTAAATTCGTAGAGTAATGCTAAATTATTTAGACTAGTAGCGACATCAGTATGTTCTTCTCCCAACAGACGCTTTCTCAGTTCTAAAGCTTCCTCAAGCAAGGGTTCAGCTTCCCTGTAACGTCCTGTAGATTTGTAGAGTTCTCCTAAATTGTTCAGACTAATAGCCACATCAGAATGTTCTAAATCAAGACGATTTTGAGTTAGTTCTAAACACTGCTGCAACCAAGATTCTGCTTGCTGATAAAGTCCTTGACCTTGATAAAACCAGGCTAATCTAGTATACAGAATGATTAGATTTTCATCACCCAAATAGTGAGATAGGTGGGTTGCAACTTCTGTAATGTGTGGGATATGTGGTGTGAGGTTAAGAATATCTTCAGGGTTAGGCTGTTGCGGAATTAGCTTTGCCACCTCTAACATCATGGCTGCAAATTTAGTTTTTGCTTCATCCGCCTCACTAGACTTATCCAACTTCATTTGCAAAAGTTGCCGAATCAGTGGATTTAGACGATAGATTCCTTGACTTTCCTGTTGTAACAAATGCAATTCCAGTAAATCGGCTATGGCTTTCTCATTGAGTTCTTGTTTTTTGTCGTCTTCTATCGTCTCAATAGATAAGGGAATGTCAGCTAACGCACACAAACTTAGCAAACAGCCAAAGCTTTGTGCATTTTCATCCAATCGTTCCCAATTTAATTCAAAAGCTTCAATTACACCGTATTCATAAGGCATCAATGAGTTAGCATTGACTACTGGTTCATGTTCCACTCGTTTCTTCTCTAGCCGCTTCAGTAGTGTTTCCAGAGACAAATCTGGCACTTTATCCAGATATTGCCCCACTAACTCTAACGCTAAAGGTAAATATCCCAAAAATTTGCAAATTCTTCTGGCAACCCAAGCTTCTTGTTTAAGTCGTTCGCGAACCACCAGCGATTTTAATAATTTCATCGCTGCCAATGGTTTGAGGATATCCAATTCGCTATTATATTTTGCCGTCAAGTAAGCTTGTAACTTTTCTAGTTTGTCCCGACTGCTGGAAATCGCTAACTCAGGATAATTCTGGGTAAATTTGTCATATACCTCACTCATCCACTTTCTGAAAGCAGCAATATCAACCTTTAATTCGCTGGCAAGGTTAGCTTCACTTTTATCTAAGTTTTCAGTCTGAAAATACTTTACAAAAGCTGCTGTTTGCTTTAAAGATAAACCATTAGTAGCAGCTTCTTTGGCTAGAAAATTAGCCCATTGCATAAAAAACTTGTGAAGTTTATTTTTGATTCTACTTTGTCTCTATTTGGAAATCTCCTCTCTTTGGGGTAGAAATACCATTTCCAGAGAAAAATTTAAAAGCGGTGGCTTTGCATTAGGCATTGCCACTTGAGCCTTTGAAGCTCAAGTTTTGAGTTTTGTACTTGAAATGGGTATACGATGTCTACGATGCCCTGAGCTTGTCGAAGAGTCGAAGGGAGCTTGATTGTTCTGATTAAGGGTCGCAAACGGCAGATACTTTGGGTTTACTGGTAGCCGTGGTAATCATTGCTACTAGTACTAGCAAGCGATCGCACCAAAAGGCTAAAATACCCTTCAGTGTAGGCATCTCTATTTACCTAAAATAGAGTTTTTAAACTAACTTATCATGAATTAAGTTCGACAGGAATTGTAATAATAAACTCAGTTCCTTCTTTTACGGTAGATATGCATTGCAGTTGACCACAATGTTTTTCCACAACAATTTGATAGCTAATAGATAGCCCCAATCCCGTGCCTTTACCGACGGGTTTAGTGGTGAAAAATGGGTCAAATAATCGTTTTTGTATATCCTTGGGAATTCCTGTACCATTATCAGCAATGCGAATAACTACTTGCTGATCATTTGTGACTTCAGTCTGAATACGAATTAAGGGTGATTTTAGAGTTGAAGAATCTGATTCAAAACTTAGATTTGAATCTTCAAAACTCTCAAGTATAGCATCAATTGCATTTGCTATGATATTCATAAATACTTGATTTATTAATCCAGCATAGCATTCTACTAAGGGAATATTTCCATATTCTTTAGAAATAGGAATTTTTCGACCTGTTTGCTGATTTATTAAACGGCTTTGTAATATTATGAGAGTACTATCAATACCTTCATGAATATCAACTATTTTTTTCTCAGATTCATCGAGGCGAGAGAAATTGCGTAAAGAAAGAACTATCTCTTGAATACGCTCAGTACCAAACTTCATAGAATTAAGAAGGTTGAGGAAATCAGTAGTTAAAAACTCTAGTTCTATTTCTGCGATCGCAGCTTGAATTTCTGCTACTGGTTTAGGATAATGGTGTTGATATAAGCTAATTAATTTTAGGAAATCTTGAGTGTAGTTGAGCGCATAAACAAGGTTGCCAGCAATAAAGTTAACAGGGTTATTGATTTCGTGTGCAATGCCAGCAACAAGTTGCCCCAAAGCAGCCATCTTTTCATTTTGAATTAATCGTGTATAGTTATTCTTAAGGTTCCGAAAACCTCTTTTAGCGATTCTAGATTGTTCTTCTACTTGCTCTAGTTGAGCTAGTGTTAAAATATGAATTTGGGAGTAGGCCAAAAGTAACTGATGGAAATCTAGGAGCTTATAGCTACCTAACTGAGTTTCTATTAAAATCGGCTCATATACAAATTGAGGTTCTCGCTGCAAGGCTATCTTGTTTGCTTCTACAATAAGGGCATCCTCAGAGATTACACACACATCTGGCTGAAGAAAGTTAATCAGATTTATTGCAGGCCGTTTAGAAAATAGTGGAAAACTATAGGGACGACTCATGTGTTCAAAAAATCTTTGTCGGGAAATCATTCCTACATAGTTATGATTTTTCACCAAGATAATTCCTGGTAGTAAAGGCTCTTGCTTAAAAAGTTTATTCAAATCATTTGCTGGACTATCTGCTTCAACATAAACAGACCAAAGTGGTAATTCTTGCAAAGTAGACTCTAATTGCAAGTTCAGATTATTAGCATTTGTCATGCTATGTATAGCCAACATACTGTCAATCCTTAACCTTGAGTTAATCTTTCTGGTAATACCCCGAACAAGCATTGCAATAATCGCAAATTTAATCAATCTTATAGTTCCCTGATTACTGCTTAAAATAACAGTTATACTGCAAATATTTTCTGTGCTAAATATCTAGTAAAAACGACGTATACACAATTCATGAATTGTGCATATCAAGGATTTATGGCAACACATAATTAATTTGTGGAGATGTATTCTGGACAATTAGTAGCAATTAAGAATTACGGAAAAATCGCCAAATTGCTGATATTGATGTTTTCAGAGAATTTTATGGAGAGGAGCGTAGAAATTGTTTCTAAAACTACTCTGAAAGTATGGCTTGAGGCAGCTACTTGCCACACAGAGAACGGCAATTATCATAAAACCACACACGCCCCGAACCTTTTAGCGTTGTTGAATGTAGCTAGGATTCGCCAAGCTTCGCCAGACTGCGATCGCCTGTTCACCACACTAACTGCAATAATGGGTGTATCAACCAACAACCCCAGCCAAGGGTAAAATATCCTTGAGCGATCGCCATTCAACTTTCACATCACGTTATCATCGGATATTGTGGAATTTCCGCGCGTAACTCAATAGCATCTATGACCGGTTCTCACTCTGAAACTCCATCTACCAAACCCGACGCGAGTACCTTTATTTCCGACCATCAACAGGTAGACCGCAGTAAGCTAAGTCAAATGTACCTGCACTATGTCGAAACGAAGGATAAGTATCCTCACGCGGTATTGCTGTATCGGGTAGGAGATTTCTTTGAATGCTATTTCCAAGATGCTGTAAAACTAGCGCAAGAATTGGAATTAGTTCTCACTAGTAAGCAAGCTGGGGAACAGGGACGGGTGGCGATGTCTGGTGTTCCGCATCACGCTTGGGAACGCTACGCGACGATGCTAGTAGAAAAAGGGTATGCAGTAGTAATTTGCGACCAAGTGGAAGATGCTTCTGAAGCTGCTGGGAGATTGGTACGGCGGGAAGTAACGCGCATTCTTACACCTGGCACTTTGCTAGAAGAGGGAATGCTGAAATCAAGTCGCAATAATTACTTAGCAGCAGTAGTAATTGCCGCAAATCATTGGGGTTTAGCTTATGCAGACATCTCTACAGGTGAATTTCTTACCACACAAGGTAGTGATTTAGAACATTTGACACAAGAATTAATGCGCTTGCAACCTTCAGAGGTGTTAGTGCCGACAAATGCGCCTGATTTGGGTAGTTTGCTGCGTCCGGGAGAAAGTTCGCCACATCTACCGGAGTGTTTGCCACCATCATTTTGTTATAGTTTACGATCGCAACTACCTTTTTCTCAAGGTGAAGCTAGACCTAGATTATTGCAGAAATTTAAGGTGCGATCGCTCGAAGGGCTTGGTTGCGATCATCTTCCCCTCGCCGTCCGCGCCGCTGGTGGTCTTCTAGAATACTTGGAAGATACTCAAAAAGAAAACCCCGTCACCCTTCAAAGACTCCGCAGCTACACTGTCACCGACTACCTAATTGTTGACAATCAAACCCGCCGTAACTTGGAAATTACCCAAACTGTCCGGGATGGCACTTTTCACGGTTCCCTACTTTGGGCGTTAGATAAAACTAGTACAGCAATGGGTGGGCGGGCTTTGCGGCGGTGGTTGTTGCAACCGCTACTTGATATTAAAGGCATTCGGGCGCGGCAAGATACCATCCAAGAATTGATGGAAAATACGCCTTTGCGTCAAGATTTGCGGCACTTATTACGCCAAATTTATGATTTGGAACGACTCACAGGAAGGGCGGGTTCTGGTACAGCTAATGCTAGAGATTTAGTAGCTTTGGCAGATTCCCTCTCACGTTTACCGGAATTATCCAATTTAGTAACTGAGGCACGTTCACCTTTCCTGAAAGCTTTGCAGAAAGTCCCAAGTGTGTTGGAAGAATTGGCACAAAAGTTACACGCGCATCTTGTAGAGTCGCCACCCATCTTAATTAAAGAAGGCGGATTAATTCGCCCTAGTGTAAATCCCCTGTTGGATGAAAGGAAGGCGACTGTAGAAGCAGACCAGCAATGGATTGCCAATTTGGAAGTTGATGAAAGAGCTAAGACAGGAATTTCGACACTGAAGGTAGGATTTAACAAAACCTTTGGTTATTACATCAGTATTTCCCGCACCAAAGCTGACCAAGTACCCACGAATTATATCCGCAAGCAAACCCTGACCAATGAGGAACGTTACATCACCCCAGATTTGAAGGAACGAGAAGCCCGAATTCTCACGGCGCGGGATGACTTAAATCAGTTGGAATATGAGATTTTTACGGCGTTGCGAGAAGAGGTAGCACAAGAGGCGGAAGTAATTCGCAATCTGTCTCGTGCAGTGGCGGCGGCAGACGTGTTGTGTGGTTTGGCTGAGTTGGCGGTGCATCAAGGTTACTGTCGTCCAGAAATGTTGTCAGGAAGAGAGATAAACATTGCTGATGGTCGTCATCCGGTGGTGGAACAGTCTTTACCTGCGGGTTTCTTTGTGCCGAATTCGACTCAATTGGGTCAAGAGTCATTAGCAGATGACAAAGGACAAATGACAAATGACAATCCCGATTTGATTATTCTTACCGGGCCAAACGCCAGTGGCAAAAGTTGTTATTTGCGTCAGGTAGGATTGATTCAGTTAATGGCGCAGATTGGTAGTTTTGTACCAGCTAGATTTGCTAGATTGGGAATATGCGATCGCATTTTCACCCGTGTAGGTGCAGTAGATGACCTTGCAACTGGTCAATCTACGTTCATGGTGGAAATGAATGAAACGGCAAATATTCTTAACCATGCCACATCTAGATCGTTAGTATTATTAGATGAAATTGGTCGCGGCACAGCAACATTTGATGGTCTTTCCATAGCTTGGGCTGTGGCAGAATATATAGCAGTTGATATTCGGTCACGCACAATTTTTGCCACCCATTACCACGAGTTAAATGAACTGGCTAGCATTATACCGAATGTGGCTAACTATCAGGTGACGGTGAAAGAATTACCTGACCAAATTATCTTTTTGCACCAAGTTCAACCAGGAGGTGCTGATAAGTCCTATGGAATTGAAGCGGGAAGATTGGCGGGTTTACCAGCCGTAGTTATTCAACGCGCCAAACAAGTTATGGGGCAAATTGAAAAACACAGTAAGATTGCGATGGGGCTACAAAATCTCGATGGTTAAGCAAGTTCGTAGTAAGGACTTTAGTCCTTATTTTCTAAGCACTAAAGTGCTTACTACAAACTGAGGTGTTAATTACTGCCGAAAAATTTCTACTTTTTGTAACACAACCTCTTGATTCGGACGATCTCTAGTTGTACGCACATTAGCGATCTTGCTGACTATATCTAGACCTTCGACAACTTCACCAAAAACACTGTGTTTGTTGTCAAGGTGAGGCGTTGGTGCTTCTGTAATGAACCATTGCGAACCATTAGTACCGCGTCCAGCATTAGCCATCGACAGGATACCTGCACCAGTATGTCTCAATTCAGGATGAAACTCATCCTCAAATTGATATCCTGGGCCACCAGTACCCCATCGGCTGGCTGTATCTAGATAACGACTCAGAGGATCGCCACACTGAATCATAAAATCAGGGATGACGCGGTGAAAGCGAACCCCATCGTAAGCTGGAGTTCCCTTACCAGATTCACCAGTTTTAGGGTCTTTCCAGTCGATTGTTCCGGTTGCTAGACCAACAAAATTTTTGACGGTGTTGGGGGTTCGCTCTTCTTCCAAACGAACTACAATTTCACCCAAGGAAGTAATTAAGCGAGCGTGCAGCTTGCCATCACCGGGAATATTAATTTCTGGAAAGTTCATTAGATATCCTATTTAACAAGTGCCAGTATTTGAACTATATAAGTTTATCAGCATTCAAGTTACCCCCTTTAGACATGACAAAAAACCTGAAGCAAGGAAACTTGAGCCAACAAATTATTTTATTCAGGCAAATTTATCGCTGGATTCCGGCTAAAGAATCCTCTAGGGACTAGCTTAAAGCCAACTCGGTGAACAGGCATCACCGGCCAATCTTCCGATCGCGGAATATGAGTTACGCCCATTGTGTACCACAGGACGATATCTTCACCCATCAAGGCTTCATCGTCTGCAATATATTTTGGTAAACCCTGTCCTGGTTGAGTTTGGTTAGGATAATCGCCGCCAGCATAAAGTTCAGTAGGTTTATATTTTGTTACCCAGAGGTGATGAGTCGCAAATTCTGCCCGTTGACGGATGCTTGAGCCTTCCACAGGGAAAAATATCGAATTTCCTTCAGGCATCAGCATATATCCTGGTGCAGCATCCAGAACATTTTTTTTGTCTGCGTTAACAATCATCCACTCCCGACTGCTTTTCATATCCAAATCGCGCACAGCAGCCGTTTCTTTGCCTAATGGGGTTTCTGTAACTGCGATCGCATTTCCTAAAGGATTTTTCTCATCCATCGGCAAAGCTTTCACATTCATTTCCATCACAGAATTAGCTTGGCCATCGACATCGAAATCTAGGCGATAGTTGAAAAAATGCTGGTGATTTACTCCAAAGATATTCTTCGCAATTAGCCGACCAAATGAATCATCCTCAGATTGCTTTTCAGAAGCCGTTCCCTGCGCCAGTACGATACCTGTTAACTCATTTTGGACTTCCAAAGTCCCATCTTGGTGAAAGATCCAATTGATGCTGTAATCATAGTTATCAATGGCCGCATTCATCGTCATGATTAATTCTCGACTGCGACGGACATCATTACGCTGCGTGCCATAGTCATAGTGTTTCCAGAGCATACCGTTATTTCGCTCGTATATGCCGATAACTCCTGGCATCACATAAGGTTCTCCGTCGCCATTAGCAAACACAGCATCTAGCAAAAGACCGTTTTCTGGAATTTCCTTACCTAACTGCATCGTGGTTGCTAGGGAACCAAAATTGTATTCCCCAACATCAAAGGCATTTCTGAATGACCAAGTGGGATCTGGATCGCCGTAAGGCACTACCGTCTCTGATAGGCTAGCGCGGTACAGCACTGGTCGGATATTTTTCCCGTCGCTGTGTGTCACTTGGTACAACACCAATCCACTGCGGGGATGCATTACATAGCGAAATTTCCAACCTTGCCAGCTAATTTCATTGTCTTTGATCTGGAAACTTGCACCATTTGGTTGGAGAATTTTTAATGCTTTAAGTGGTGAAAGTAATTTACCCAAGGACTTTACATCATAGTTCCAGTTCTCTTTAGAAAAAGGAACTATCCCTCTATCCACGAAACTAGAAATTTTACCTGTGTTTAAATTAACGGTTGCCAGTATTCCTTCAATTGGACTGCCGTAAGAATTCCAGTGTTCGCCCTTGTAGTAAAATAAGCCCCGACAAAGACGATTTCCTGCTGCTTCTTCTTGTTTACTCAGGATTCCTGGTGCCCAACAACTTATTTTGATTTGGTTGAAGTCTGTAATTCCCCGCTTTTGCATCGCTGTTTGCCATCGGGGATCGGATTTAAAAGCTTCAGTCGCCAATTGATATTCTGAAGCGACGATCGCAGGTTGGACAGAGGGTATTTCTTTCCAAGAACTTAAAGTTTTGCTTGTCAGGTCAACGATACCCTCATAAGTTTTGTTTTGCGATCGCTCATAGATTACCAAAAAAGCTTTCCGCTGGAAAACTTTACCCGGTGTAAAATTTAGAACTTCTTTTTTATCTGGTTCTTGTAAAGCAATAAGTGGAAAAGCTGCCATTTCGCTCAAAGTTTTTTCTCTTTGAATGACCGAAACAGCTGTATTAATTTCTGCCTCAGTTAGCGAAGTGAGAGGATGGGAAATAGAAGGCTGTTGAGCCATCAATGTTTCTATTAATCCGATTGAGATAGAAATGATGGAAATGATCGCAATAGATAGCCACAAAAAACGCTTTAGCCGCTTAATCATCTTTTACATTTTTACAAAAGACTTATAGTTATCTATTTCCAAGCCTAAGATTGAAAACCGATAAATTAAGAGGCTAAGTGGCGATAAACTTCGAGAAGTGCGATCGCGTAGCGTGTCGTTAACTGTAGACAACAGATAATGATAGCGTTCTATTAACCAGCGGTAAGTGTACCATTGAACACAACGTGCAGAATCTTTGGTTTAATATATGGCCAAATTCCCAAATAATTTAATATGGTTGACTATCTCATTTTCTTAGCAATTTCTACAGCACTTTTTGCTCTATTCGCTCTGGGACTCAATTTACAGTGGGGTTTTACGGGGTTAATTAACTTTGGTCATATTGCTTTCATGACCCTGGGAGCATATACAACGGTATTATTAAGCTTAAAGGGCGTACCCCTACTGATATCGGCAGTTGCCGGGGCAATTGTCGCCGCCTTGTTGGGTTTGATAATTGGTTTTGCAACTCTCCGCTTACGGGAAGATTATCTAGGAATTGTCACCATTGGTACGGGTGAATTAATTCGTTTGGTGGTAAATAACCAGGAATTACCTGTGGGTGACACCTGGATTTCTGGGGCGTTTGGTGTGCAAAGTTATCCCATACCCCTATCCACAGAGCCAAGTTTGTTTATCAGATTAGTGATGATTGGGCTTTTGACGCTGCTAGCTGCCGTAACTTTTTTTTCGTTATGGCGATGGATTCGTACTACCCAAATATCTCGGACTACTGATTTAGGTAAAAAGACAACTAGTAAACAAGAATTTATATCCCGCTTGGTTGTGGGAATTGTGTTAGCAGCTTTGGCGGCAGCGATTTATGTTTCTGGGGTGATCGGACTGTATAATTACAACCCAAAAGC
>JBGTMK010000347.1:0-3775 GCA_041743605.1 Nostoc sp. | reverse complement strand
GGGTTGGCTTGAAAATAGTTATCTATTTTAATATTCCAAGTCTTGGGCATACTTTCTAAGCAATGTCAGGGGAATTTCTATGTTAACCAAAACCCTAACCCTGATATCACGTTTCTCAAAATGCCGAGTACCCTTAGAGATTGCACTACAAAATATTTCAGCATCTAGGTACGCCAAATTATTTGAACCTGCGGGAGATATGACACACCTGAAAAGCCGAATTTCACAGCATCATTATGCTTAATTTGTGCAGTGCCTAAATCTTAGTTTGGATAAAGAGTACTTAAATTCCTGATATTTAGGTACTCTCTTTATGGAAAGCTACATCTAACAATCAAACAACAGCTTACTTGCTATATTTACTTGCAAAAACTAACTTAAGATAGACTATTATTCATACTTAAGTTAGTTGTAAAAAGTGCTAATGTTAAAAAGTTTTCTAGAACATCTATAACTAGGCTTGATCTGTTAATTTCACTTAAAACGTATTTATACCTATTTCCGTTATGAAAATGGCTGCTTTACTAATATTCAGCAAGCGCACAGTACTATGACTTCCACTAAGATTCATTCAGTTGTCTGTATTCAGTCTCGTGTTTTAACTGTATTTTACACTCCAGGTAAATGCTGGCAGTTTCGGATTATTAACCCCGATGATACGGTGTTTATTGAGCATCCGATTTACTTTAGTGCTGAAGCAGCAGCAAAAGCTGGGCGTGAATGGATTTATCAAAAGCGGTAAAGCGATTAATTCATTCGGTGGCAATCCAAGCCGGAAAGCACTTTCAAACTAATGGCAGTTAACAAACCAATGACGCTGCAAATAATCTATTGCGTTTTCAGCCCCTGGCAATAGCAGAGCTTACCTATTGTCACTTTTTGCAATTCTTATCATTGGTTCTACTTTTTCTGGCAGATTCCACAGGGTTTCCACAGCTACTTCTGCTGTTTTCCACAGTTGTTTTACAAGAGAATCGGCTTCTGTTCACTCATCAAGGATTTTGTCATGGCTGTAATCATTAGTCTGCTTTACTGAGTTATTGTTACGTAAGGTAAACAAAATCTGCTTCTAACCCTCATTTTCACGTAATTATTTAGTTTTTCTATATTTCTCTTTAACATTTAGCAACATTGACAAACTCAGCCAATCAGCACACAATAAATCGACTAGCCTTTGCCGCCTGTTCCATTTTGAGCATCAACTGACTGTATAAAACTTTTAGTTGTTAGTATCAGTGGTTCGGCTAGCATTGAATGAGGTGAAACAGGACAACTACTGCATCACCTCTAGCTTGTTGTCACTATTGATTTGCTTTTTCGGAAGCTTTGATCGCATGAACTCAACCCAAAACATCTTGACTAATCTTCCTGAAACACTACATCAATCTTTAAACAGCTATCTAGAACAGCATCCTGATTGGGATGAACATCGCCTTATTACCGCAGCCATCTCACTGTTTCTGCTGCAAAATGCTGGTGGAGATCGCCATGTTTCCCAGGTTTATCTCGAAACTCTGTTTCGTCGAGGCTAACGCTATTCCTTAGACGGTAGTGCGAAGCACTGCCTCTATATTAATTACTAAGCCACAAACTGAATCACACCCCATTGTCCATTGGTCAACCAAGAATGGTCAGAGTTTGCCACTTTCTTAATAACCTCAGATTTTAAACCTACTGCTACTTCCGACTTCAGGGTGCGTAATGCTACTATTGGTGTAGGCAAGTAGCAGACTATATCTGCAAAGCTGGCAGTAATATCCCAATGGCGATCGCCTAATAACCGACGATAATTTGCATCTCCTTTGACTATAACTAAACTGGCATTAGTTAACTCCTTCTTGAGAGAGCTGGGTATTTCCCAAAATGCTAAAGGTGATGTCCAAAAGTAATCTTCAGATAAGACTAAACGCCCTGATGCAATATGCGTCTCCAACCTTTGAGCGAAAAATGTCATTTGTTGATCACTAGTAGTGGCTAAAAAACTTGTTGTTTCATGTACATCTTTAATCATGGCATCAGAAACAAAAGTAGGATGCGGTTTCAGGTGCAGGTAAACTTGATTAACTAAGTTACTACTTAATAAGAAATCTACTAAGCATAAGTCACAGACAAGTTCGAAACCAGCATTGTCTAAGACAAAATCAACACGATCTGCTTCAGAAATAGTTAACAATTCACTAATTTGGGAGGCATCATTTACTAAAATGTGAGCTAGTTGATTTTGAATATCAAAACGGCTCCGGTCGTCCTCGAATGCTGACCACAAACTCAAGTCAACTCGATTTCCCCACAAAGAGAAATATAAGAGTGCTATTAAAGCTTTTTGGTTTGGTTGGACATCAATTTCAGAATCTTTCAGCCATTTATTCACTTGATTAGATAGAAGAGTAGCCGAGTCAAGAGACGCTTCTAAACCATGAGATTTTTGCAATTGGAATGGATCAACACCCTGCCATATACCAGGGCGAAAGTAATCAGTAATTTCTAAAATTAATCGATAAAAATAAGTTTCTGCAAAAAACCAGGGAACGTCTATCCAACGCTGACCCTTGTAAGCTTTTAGATATGTATCCCAAGCTGGAAAATCTACACTGGTATCATTCGTCAGAGGTTGTAAATATCCTGTCGGCAGTTCTGTAGCAAGCTTTTCTAATCTTGTATTAATTTCTAAAGAAAAATTATTTTCAACGATAACTCGACGGGCAATTGCAGGCATTCTTTGAGTGACCGTCAACTCAGTAAAAGAACCGACTTCTGAACCAAACAGTGACGGTGGTAATGATAATTTCGGGGCTTTATATAACTTGACCACAAAATTCTATTGCCCTCTCTGAATAATTTATTGTGTACTTTGGCATTTACTCATCCTATAGTCACCCTTTAAGTTTAATTTGAAAGTGGAACCTCTTTAATTCAACACTCACATTCCCCAAGCCGTTGCCCATGCTGTCTTGAGAACATCGAGGGCAAAGGCTTTGCAGTGATTGGACTGCTAGTGGTAAAGCAATTCATCTATAACGCTACTTTTTCTTGAAACTGTTTTCCAGCAGAAAACGCAGGCACTTTGGTCGCTGAAATTGTCTTTGGCTCATTGGTTTTCGGAGAGTCCGTCTGTACTACAGCAGACATGAAAGTGTGGGTTGCCATCATGGCTACACCGTTATTGATGCAGCCGATGTTGATGACGATGAAAGTGGGGCTGTTATCGAGTCGGTTAAAGCGGCAAGTGAGCAATTGTATACTGCTGAGTGTCAGGCGATCGCGGATTCCGATGAACTCTCGCAGACTGAACTCAAGAAGCTGCAAGACAAACGTTCCAAAACGAAAATCAAGCTATGGGTGGAGTTTTCGCGGTGATTGGCACTCCTGCTGTTGCACCCAAATCTCGCGGAAAGTCCCCAGGCTGGACACCAGGAAAAAAACGTCACCGTAAAAACCGATGCCCCATTGTTAAAAAAACAGTAACACCACCACCTAAAGAACCATCAATTGCTGTTTAATATTCAAGATTATTCATAATTTCACTACGTTTCTGATTAACTCAGCCCTGCTGAGTCATTTTGCATGGCTTAGTCTAAACTCCAGTCAATCGAGATGAAGCATTAAATCGTGAGTTGGTGTCAGTCATTAATAATAGACCCATCCGAAAACTCACAAGCCAATATTTACAAGGCTTTGAGACCAGTCCTTGCAGATTCTGTTTCAACGAAGAAATCAGTGTTTGATATAGTTACTGATAGTTTAGAGCATAAAAATACATAATCTTGCCCGACGC
>JBGTMK010000346.1:0-4772 GCA_041743605.1 Nostoc sp. | reverse complement strand
AGCACTGCTTTCTGGCAGTTTTTTGAATTAACTAAACCTCACTGGCTGGTGTTATTGGAAGTATTTATTGCTTCTATCCTGATTCAAATTTTTGGTCTGATTACACCACTATTTACGCAATTATTGTTAGACCGAGTAGTTGTGCAGCGTAGTGAACTGACATTAACGGCTGTAGGTCTAGGCTTGGTCATATTTAGCCTTTTTAGAGTTGCCATAACTGGACTACGACAATACCTTTTAGACCACACTGCTAACCGAGTGGATCTAGCGTTGATTGTAGGTTTTATTAGCCATACCTTCCGTTTACCTCTGAAATATTTCGAGTCTCGCTACGTTGGCGATATTATTTCTCGCGTCCAGGAAAACCGCAAAATTCAACGTTTCTTAACTGGTGAAGCACTATCTATCTTTCTCGATTTACTAACAGTATTCGTCTATCTAGGATTGATGTTTTGGTATAGTTGGAAAATGGCATTATTTACCTTAGTAATTGTGCCACCATTTGTATTATTGGCGCTGATTGCTACACCTTTTTTACAACGTGTTTCCCGCGAGATTTTTGGCGCACATAACCAAGAAACTGGGTATTTGATTCAGTCTCTCACTGGCATCCGCACGATTAAGTCTATGGCTGTTGAGCAGACAGTACGCTGGCATTGGGAAGAACTTTTTGGCAAGTCAGTGAAAAAGACTTTTTCTGGGCAGGTAATTGGCAACACACTGCAAATATTTAGCTCTGGAATTGAAGCTGTAGTCACAGCAGTCTTATTGTGGTTTGGGGCGTGGCAAGTGATTCAAAATGAACTCACTATTGGGCAACTGATTGCTTTTAATATGTTACTGGGTAACGTGATTAATCCCTTTCAACGGCTGATTCTGCTGTGGAATGAGTTGCAAGAAGTACTAATTGCTGTTGAGCGGATCAATGATGTGATTGATGCTGAACCAGAAGAAGATTTACAACATCAGTCTCATCAATCTTTACCACCAATTCGCGGTTACATTCGCTTTGATCGAGTTACTTTTCGTTATCACACAGAAAGTGATAAGAACACCTTAGAAAATATCAGTTTTGAAGTCCAACCAGGAGAGACGATCGCACTTGTCGGACGCAGTGGTTCGGGAAAGACAACGATATCTAAGCTGATATTGGGGCTGTATCCGCCCACAGAAGGGAAGATTTTGATTGATGGCTATGATATTACCAGCCTGTCGCTGCGATCGCTCCGCCAGCAAATTGGTGTAGTTGACCAAGATACCTTTCTGTTTGGCAGTACAATTCGGGAAAATATTAGTTTAGGTCATCCTGAAGCCTCTTTAAAAGAAGTCATAGAAGCCGCTAAACAAGCAGGCGCACATCAATTTATTAAAGAACTACCGATGAGCTACGAAACGCTTGTCGGTGAGGGTGGAGGAACGCTTTCGGGTGGACAAAGACAACGGTTAGCGATCGCTCGCGCCCTTCTAGGAAATCCTCGACTACTGATTTTAGATGAAGCTACCAGTAGTCTTGATGCTGAATCTGAACGCATCATTCAGACTAACCTCAACACAATTCTCCAAGATAGAACAACAGTGGTGATTGCACATCGGCTCTCAACAGTACGCAATGCTGACAAAATTTTGGTACTAGATAAAGGCTTGTTGGTAGAAAGTGGTACGCATGAGCAATTAATGGTTAAACGCGGTCACTATTTCTACCTCAATCAACAACAATTGACTGTAGCAATTTAAATCAATTATTTGGCGTTAATTAGAGAACTAACAATGACAAATGAATTTCCCACACAAGAGCAATTGAGTCAGAATGGTCACTATCCTAGTAGTCAACTGGACTTAAAACCTCAGTCAAAATCTTCTATATCTCTCAGTGAAGATTGGTCTTCTTTAACCAAAGAATTAATTGATACATTGCCACGAATTTGGACGCGCGGATTGCTATATTGGCTAGTAATATTTGCTGCGATTGTTTCACCTTGGGCGATGCTATCTAAAGTAGACGAAACAGGTAGTGCAAGAGGACGACTTGAACCTCAAAGCAGAACTGTAAGATTGGATGCACCTGTTACTGGAAAAGTTGTAGCCATCAAGGTTAAAGAAGGAGAAACTGTCAAAGCCGGACAAATCTTACTGGAGTTAGAGTCTGATTTAACTCGCACTGAACTACAACAAACTCAGTCCAAGCTAGAAGGTCAACAAAATCGCGTAAATCAGCTTCAGTTATTAAAAAATCAACTCACAATGTCTTTACGCACTCAGCAATTACAAAATCAAGCTCAACAGTCTGAGCAACTTGCTCAACTTGACCAAATTCAGCAACGGCTTAATTCCAGTCAACAAGTATATATTTTAGAAAATAATCGCCTGAAATTAGCTAATAATGAAAAACAACGTTATCGATATCTTTGGCAAAAAGGTGCTATTTCAAAAAGTAAATTAGAAGAAATAGAAGGCGCTATGTTTGAACGCCAGGGCCTTCTAGAACAAGCTCAATCAGATATCCAACAAGCTACTACCGAAATTACCAAACAACAAAGCACCAATCAACGTATCAGTCGTACAGGTGAACTTGCACTTTTAGATAGTCAAAAGCAAATTAAAGAGCTTCAATCTCAAGTTGTCGATGTACTATCAGAAATTAACCAAACCAAAAAACAAATTCAGTCTTTGCGATTTCAAGTACAACAGCAAACTCTTCGCACTCCCACTGATGGCACAATTTTTCAGTTATCTATAAATAATGCCGGAGCAGTTGTACAACCAGGACAAATGATTACTCAAATTGCACCCCAAGGAGTACCTTTGATATTTAGAGCTGAAATGCCCAGTCAAGAAAGTGGTTTTCTCCGGGTAGGAATGCCTGTAAAATTGAAATTTGATGCTTATCCTTTTCAAGATTATGGAGTAACTGAAGGCAAACTTCGCTGGATTTCTCCAGACTCTAAAGTTGTAGAGACTGCCCAAGGCAAGGTAGAAAATTTTGAACTAGAAATTGAATTGCCAAAAATTTATATCCAAACTAAAAATAAACGGATTTTATTAACACCAGGTCAAACAGCAACTGCTGAGGTAATTGTTCGGGAGCGTCGCATTATTGACTTTGTGTTAGATCCATTTAAGAAGTTGCAAAAAGGCGGTTTAGAGCTTTAGAAAATGTCCAGCAAAAACAAATTATTACTCAGGAATTAATTTATGTCAGAGTTTCTCACGCTTTCCCAAAACGAAATTATTCACGAAATCAAACTTTCCTGCCAAATTCCTACTATTGTCAAGAGTATTATTAGCCGTAATATTATTATAGATGCAGCCCAAGAAACAGGTATAAAAGTTGAGACAGAAGAACTTCAAGGAGCCGCGGATAGCTTGCGGATGATGAACAAGCTTGAGAATGCTGAAGTTACTTGGTCTTGGCTACAAAAACACGGTCTTTCTTTAGATGATTTTGAAGAATTAGTTTATTATAATGTTGTCTCCTCAAAGTTAGCAGAACATTTATTCGCCGACAATGTTGAACAGTTCTTTGTTGAAAATCAATTGGATTATGCTCAAATAGTCATGTATGAAGTTGTCTTCGATGATTTAGACTTGGCAATGGAAATGTTTTACGCAATTCAAGAGGGTGAGATTAGTTTTCCTGAAGTTGCCCACCAATATATTCAAAATGATGAGATCCGCCGATGTGGAGGATATAAGGGAATACTGAGCCGTATAAATTTGAAACCAGAAATATCAACAGCTCTATTTGCAGCAACTCCACCTCAGATCCTGAAACCAATTGTTAGCTCTCAGGGAGTACATTTAATTAATGTTGAGGAAATTATTGCACCTAAATTAAATAAAACTTTACATTTCAAGATTATTTCTCATCTATTTTCAGAATGGCTGAAGCAGCAAATTGAGAAAATTAAATTTGAATTCGAGGATGTCTACCGAATCTAACTATTTTTAGTACAAGCAATCATTAGTTACTTTTCTAAATGTTAATACATATTTTAAAGCAATGCATAGCAACTTATGGAGCGATTACCCCACTGTACGCGTACTCAAACGTCCAGAGAAACTGCCCATACGTCAAATCTGACTACTGAGATGCTAAAGATGTGTTGTAGTACAATGCTCGATACACAGCATTTCGAGAAATGCGATATCAGATACAGGTTTTGGTTAACATAGAAATTCCCCTGACATTGCAAATATTGTATGCCCAAGACTTGGAACATCAAGATAGATAACTATTTTCAAGCCAATCCCAATTGCATCATCGCCACCGCCCATGTAGACTCGTTCCCCACAGACCTACCCCTAGAACCCAACATCAGGGAACCCAACCGCAAAAGCGCGACCTACAGACAAGTCTTCGACTCACTGACAACCGAACCCGAAAAATTCTTCTCTCGCCACAGTGGAATCGTTCTGTCAGCCAATAAAGTTAAGCCTATCAAGAACAAAACTGAACTGGAGCTAGAAGTCTTAGAAGCTAACGAGGGTGGCAGCGACGGTATTATCAACGGTGGTCACACAGTTTTAGCATTTGAGCAAGCGAAAAATTACAAATATGATTTAACCGAAGCCAGAGTAAAAGTTACGATTCACATCGGGCTGACTGAAGAATCAGCCAAAGACATAGCCCTAGCTTCAAATACTACAACACCAGTAGATTCTCGCTCCAAAGTCAACGCCAGGGGTGATTACAAATTCATCAAGCAGTATTTAGCCCAGTTAGAACAGAAAGAAGATAGAAAATTCCGCATCGCCTATTATCAAAACCAAAG
>JBGTMK010000345.1:0-10693 GCA_041743605.1 Nostoc sp. | reverse complement strand
GTCATTGCGAGCTTTGCGAAGCAATCGCAAAGTCTCTGGGATTGCTTCGCAAAGCTCGCAATGACACAAGAGAGATTTTGCCCTGACACAAAAATAGCATGAGTCAAAAACGTCCAAATTTCATCAAAGTCAACAGCCTAGCTAGAGACATCAGTCTTTACGAATTAGAAGAAGAATTTGGTTTACAACTTGCCACAGACAGTAACTTCTTTCCAGAATGGACAGAAAATTTACCAACTCTGACTGATGCAGAGAAGCAAGCGCTGACACGAGTCAAAAGCAACTATTTAAACTTGAATAAGCACCGTCTGATGTCACAAGAGGCGGTAAAAATGGTAGTGCTGTCTCCTTTACTCGATTTAGCTGGGTTTTATCAGCCTCCTTTTGAGATTGAAACCGAGACTTCTGTGGAGATTTCTGCCGAAGACGAAAGCTTTATCGTTAAAGGAAACATTGATGTTCTTGTCATCCAAAAACGTTTTTGGGTACTTGTCATCGAATCTAAAAGCAGTAAATTTGATGTGATGACAGCCTTACCTGAAGCACTTGCTTATATGCTTGATCATCCAAATTCTGCACAACCGACTTTTGGTTTACTAATCAACGGTAGGGAATTTGTGTTTGTCAAATTGATTCAACAAGAATATCCTTGGTATGCACGATCTTATGCACTATCAATTGAACGTGATTCAGAACTACACCAAGTACTCAGTATCTTGAAACGCCTTGGAGAATTAATTGTGCTTTTACCCGCCCAGAAATAGGGATTGACGCTTATCGCCTAACTATACTTGCAACTCAAATCCAGGTAATATATCTTCTCCAGAAAGAATCGCCGGCATTTGCATAACTTCTACAGCTTTTTCGAGTCGGTAAATTTCCACTTGCTTATCTTGAGGATTAATTAGCCAACCTAAACGCAAACCGTTTTCTATGTATTCCTGCATTTTCGCTTGGATAGGTGCAAGCCGATCTGTCTCGGAACGCAATTCAATTGCAAAATCAGGTACAAGTGGCGGAAATTTTTTTCGTTGTTCTAGTGTTAAAGCTTCCCACCGTTCCAACTTTACCCAAGCTGCATCAGGGGAACGTTTTGCACCATTTGGCAGGATAAAGATAGTTGAAGAACTAAAAACTTTCCCTAATTTAGCTTGACGATTCCAGATTTCTAAATCGGTAATTAGTTCAGCTTCTTGATTTCCGCTTTCTCCTCCTACTGGTGGCACAATTATTAATTCTCCGGCTGCATTCATTTCCAGGCTTAAATCGCCATTAGCAATACATAATTGATAAAATTGCTCATCGGTTAAATGAGCAATCGGTTCTAGATTAAGCACAACAGTATTCATTGAATCTTCCCTCGTGCCTTTATTGCTAAAATCGTTACCTTTAGTTAAAAGTTTAGCAGTGGTAAGTTCCTCGTTCATACTAAGACAAAGAATATCCAGTTGCTTTCTTAACGTATTTCACAACTTTTTCATAAGATTCAGGATTACTTACAGGGTTGATGATGATGGGAATAGTGCCATCTGGCAACCAAAAAGTTATTCTGCCGTTCGGTTCATGACAAAAAGAACTGATGCAGTTGAGATTAATTACATATTCGTTTTTTTCGTAAATAATTTTCACCCAGTGGGCATGATCTAATTCTAATCCTGTCACACATTCTAAATAATCAAGGATCTTTTGATAATCTTCTAAGTTAGTTTGCGGGTGAATCACTATAGGAATGGCACTATCGGGTAGCCAAAAAGTGACTCTGCCATTCAGTTCATAACAAAAAGCATGGACACGTTCAAAATTCACTACATATTCTCTCCTCTCGTAAAGGATTTTCACCCAGTACGCCACAACATCTCCTCAAGTCCGAAATTTACGAATGATGCACCCTGGATGTCCAAATCTATTGAAACTTTAAGTTAATGTTGCTATGCACCAATTCAAAATCTAAAAAATTAATTTTGAATTACGAATTACGAATTACGAATTACGAATTACGAATTGTTATGACACCTCCAATGGTGTTGGTGTGCTAGATGTCGAAAGAGAAAGAGCGATCGCTGTTTGAATAAACCCTTTAAATAAAGGATGAGGGCTACTGGGGCGTGATTGAAATTCTGGATGAAATTGGCAAGCAAGAAAGAATGGGTGCTTGGGTAATTCCACAATTTCAACTAAGCGTCCATCGGGAGAAGTACCACTGATCACATAGCCAGACTTTAACAACAGATCGCGGTAGTCATTGTTGAACTCATATCGATGTCGATGTCGTTCATAAATCACATCTTCTTGATAAAGCTTAAAAGCTAAAGTATCAGGGAGAACACGACAAGGATATAGTCCTAAGCGCATTGTACCCCCTAAATCCACTACTTCCTGCTGTCCTGGCAATAAATTAATTACTGGATCAGTTGTGTAAGGGTCAAATTCAGCACTATTGGCACCTGTTAATCCCCCTACGTGCCTAGCCCACTCAATTACGGAACATTGCATTCCCAGGCATAAACCCAAAAAGGGAATTTGGCGATCGCGGGCGTATCTAATGGCGGCAATTTTACCATCGACTCCCCGAACCCCGAAACCTCCTGGTACAACTATGCCATCGACACCCGCAAGATAATTTTCGGCTGGTTCAGATTCCAAATTTTCTGAGTTCACCCAACGTAGGCGCAGTTTGCCATAAGTGGAAATTGCCGCATGGTTCAACGCTTCCACTACAGATAGATAAGCATCACTTAATTGCACATATTTACCAACAATGGCAATTTCTACCTCATGCTTGGGACTATGTAACCGTTGTACCAGGGTTTGCCACTGCGTCAAATCTGGTTTACGTTGTTCCATGCGCAGCAAGTTTAGTACTTGTTCTGCCATTCCTTCCCGTTCCAGATTCAGCGGTACTTCATAGATACTTTTGGCATCTTGGGAAGTGATGACGCATTCTTCGGGTACATCGCAAAATCCCGACAATTTTTGTTTTAATCCCTTGGGTAAGGGGCGATCGCTCCGACAAACTAAAATATCTGGTTGAATGCCAATGGATCTCAGTTCTTTAACTGAATGCTGTGTTGGCTTAGTTTTCATCTCACCCGCAGAGGCAATCCACGGCACAAGCGTTACGTGCATATACAGCACATTCTGCCGTCCCACTTCTTTGCGGAACTGGCGAATTGCTTCCAAAAACGGCAGTGATTCAATATCTCCCACCGTACCGCCGATTTCTGTAATTACTACAGAGGGGTTTGTACTTTTAGCAACTCGCAGAATCCGATCTTTAATCTCATTGGTAATATGAGGAATTACCTGTACAGTACCGCCATTGTAGTCTCCGCGCCGCTCTTTATTGATCACCGCCTGGTAAATCGAACCAGTAGTAACGCAATTCAAACGCGACATTGAGGTATCGGTAAAGCGTTCGTAATGCCCCAAGTCTAAATCTGTCTCCGCACCATCTTGGGTAACGAATACTTCCCCATGCTGAAAGGGACTCATCGTCCCAGGATCGATATTGATATAAGGGTCAAGTTTGAGAATCGACACCGAATATTCGCGCGACTTGAGCAAACGCCCTAGACTTGCTGCTACAATGCCCTTACCAATACTGGAAACTACGCCTCCAGTAACAAAGATAAACTTAGTCATAGTAGTTTGAATTTCTAACAACTTCTAAAAATACATCCCGTCATTGTGCCACAGTTATTGTGGTGTACTATTCTGTGATTTTGCTGTGAAAAACCTTCTAGGATTAGTAATATTGGGCTGTATTCTCACCTCCTCAGTCGCATCGGCAGAGCCATCGCTTATAGTCGTTTTTCCCCAGACAAACTACCAGACGAGTGCCCAAAAAATCTTCTTTCTGGGCACTGCACCACCAGATGGTCAGGTTTTGATCAATAGTAAGCCAATTACCCGCAGCAAAGCTGGTCATTTTTCCCCTAGTTTACCTTTGCAGTTGGGGGAGAATCTTTTCACAGTGCGTCACCAAAATCAAGAACTCCAGATTAAAGTTACAAGGCTTGCCACTGGCCCTGAGTTACCACAGGGGTTAGCCTTTGCTAAAGATTCCCTGACTCCCGCAGTTGACATTGCCAGACTACCGGGAGAACTAATTTGTTTTAGCGCGATCGCACCCCCTAACGCTAATGTCTCTGTCAAACTAGCTAATCAAACGATTGCCCTTTCACCTCAACCCCAACAGGCACAACTACCAAGTAATTTGGCAGCTTTGACAGGGCAAAATCAGCCTCATGCCCAGTCTAGCGTAGGCAATTACAAAGGTTGCACCACAGCGCAACAACCTGATCCTGATTCCTTAAGCCTGATTTACGGTAACAACATCATTTCTGGTGCTGTTGTCCCAGACTCAAGTCAAGAGGTAGATTTGGGACAACCTCAATTTCAACTGACGCTCAATGGCAAGACGATAACTCAACCAGGAACTGGCAAAATTCAAATCCTCTCAAGAGCAAAGTTACCAGTTGTTGAGGTAATTGCAGACGCTGGCGTTGCTCGAACTGGCCCGAGTACCGATTATTCTCGACTCACACCACTGCCCAAAGGCACACGAGCAACAGTTACAGGTAGAGAAAGTGAATGGTTACGCCTCGACAATGGCACCTGGATTAATAGTAAAGAAACGCGCATTTTACCTGGTGCAATTCCGCCACAGACAATAATTCGCAGTGTCGGATACCGTCAAATCCCTGGTGCGACAGAGATAGTTTTTCCCTTGCAAGTTCCTGTACCTGTGAGCGTACAACAAAGTGAGCAAGCTCTCGCCCTCACTCTCTACAATACCACTGCCCAAACGGACATAATTCGCCTGGATGATGACCCCCTAATTGAGCGCCTAGACTGGCAACAGGAAGCTCCAGGACAAGTAAAATACACCTTTAACCTCAAAAAAGCTCAACAGTGGGGATATAAGCTGAGATACGACGGAACAACCCTGGTTTTGGCTTTGCGTCATCCGCCTAAAATTGGGAACACAAGACGCAAGCCTTTAGCTAATTTCAAGATTGTACTAGATCCAGGGCATGGCGGTAAAGAATCTGGTGCCAGTGGCCCAACTGGATATTTAGAAAAAGATGTGAATTTGGTGATATCTAAGTTGTTGCGCGACGAGTTGGTGAAGCGGGGAGCAACGGTGGTGATGACGCGGGAGGATGATCAGGAGGTTTCTTTAGTAGAACGTCAGGCAATTATCAGTCGAGAAGAACCTGCGATCGCTCTTTCTATACACCACAACTCCCTACCCGATAATGGCGATGCCGAAAAAACCAAGGGATTCGGCACGTTTTGGTATCATCCCCAAGCTCACAGCCCCGCAATATTTTTACAGAACTATGTAGTCAAAAAACTCGGCAGACCTTATTATGGCGTGTTTTGGAACAACCTAGCGCTGACACGTCCCGCGGCTGCGCCATCAGTGTTGCTGGAATTGGGTTTTATGAGTAATCCTGATGAATTTGAGGAGATAGTGAACCCAGAAGAACAGAAAAAAATGGCAAATGCGATCGCTCAGGGGATTACTGAGTGGTTTAACAGTGTTAAATAAGCTTGCTAAAGGATGAGCAGCTTAGTTTGCCTGTTCCTTCTCAAGAGAGTTAGCTTCAGCAGCTTGATACGCTTGTAGGAGCCTAGCATGATCGAGAGTAAATCCTACTTGCATCGCTATCTGGGCAAATAAATCAATCTCAGGCTGTTGCCAATCACGGGGTTCAGAACACTGATGTGCAATTAATAAGCCAAATAGCTGCTCATCTTTGATAATGGGTGCTACTAAATTTGCTTTGACAGCAAAGGATTCGAGTAAGCTAATGTGACAATCAGCCAAACTAGACTCATAAATGTTGTTGATTGCGACCACGCGACCAGACTGGTACTTTTCTACATAGCCTTGAGTAAAACAGGGATCGTGGATTTTAGACCGCAAAACTTTGGGATAACCTGAAACCACTGATTCGGCAATGATAATTCCGAACCAATTAGCGTAAAAACTATAAACCAGCACTCGGTCAGTACTCAGTGCTTTGCGAACCTCTTCCACAGTGGTTTTGATGATATCCTCTTCGTTAAGCGATTGGCGAATCTTGCGGATAATATCCACTAGCAACTGATTTCGCATCCTTTCGGCTTCGATTCTTTGCAGGAGTCTTGCATGGTTGAGAGCAAATCCCACTTGCATGGCTATTTGCCCAAATAAATCAATCTCAGATTGTTGCCAATCACGGGTTCTGGAACACTGATGTGCAATTAACAAGCCAAATAGCTGCTCATCTTTAAGAATGGGGGCAACTAAATTTGCTTTGACAGCAAAGGATTCGAGTAAGCTAATGTGACAATCAGCCAAACCGGCTTCATAAATGTTGTTGATTGCGAGAACCCGACCAGACTGATATTCTTCTACATAGCCTTGACCAAAACATGGGTCTTGGATTTCAGCTCGCAAAACTTTTGGGTAGGTGAGGACGACTGATTCGGCAATCACAGTTCCAGACCAATTAGCATTAAAGCTATAAACCATCACTCGGTCAGTACTCAGTACCTTACGAACCTCGTCTACGGTGATTTTGAGAACATCCTCTTCATTGAGCGATTGGCGAATGCTGCCGATAGTATCTGCCAGCAACCGACTTTGCACACCTTCAGCCTCGATTCGTTGCACCAACCTGGCGTGGTCAAGAGCAAATCCTACTTGCATTGCTATCTGGGCAAATAAATCAATTTCAGGCTGTTGCCAATCACGGGGTCTGGAGCATTGATGTGCAATTAACAAGCCAAATAGCTGTTCATCTTTGAGAATGGGGGCGACCAAATTTGCTTTGACAGCAAAGGATTCGAGCAAGCTGATATGACAATCAGCTAAACCGGCCTCATAAATATTGTTTGTGGCTACAATGCGACCAGACTGATATTTTTCTACATAACCCTGACCAAAACAGATGTCTTGGATTTCAGACCGCAAAACTTTGGGATAACCTCGAACCACTGATTCGGCAATAATAATTCCAGACAAATCAGTGTTAAGACTATAAACCAGCACTCGATCAGTACTCAATACTTTACGAACCTCTTCCACAGTAGTTTTGAGGACATCCTCTTCGTTGAGGGATTGGCGAATGCTGCGGGTAATTTCTATGAATAACTGAGCTTTATCTGCCTTGGTATCTACGTGTTCTAGAAGTTTGCTGTAGTCAAGGGCAAATCCTACTTGCATGGCTATCTGAGCGAACAAATCAATTTCAGACTGCTGCCAAAAGCGAAGTCTAGAACATTGATGTGCAATCAATAAACCAAATAACTGTTTGCCTTTGAGAATGGGTGCTACTAAATGAGATTTAACCGCAAATTGTTCCAGCAACTCAATATCACTATCACTGAGATCGGCTTTATGGATATCATCAATAGCACGGATGCTACCATTCTGGTATTTTTCTACATACCCTACCTCTAATCCAGGATCAAAGACTGTAACCCCTAATATTTTTGGTAAGCCAGGTGCTACTGATTCGGTGATAAAGGTTCCATTCTCGTTGGAGTTGAAGCAAAAGATGGTGACGCGATCAATGCTTAAAGCTCTGCGAATTTCTTCTGAAGTAGTTTTGAGAACATCTTCTTCATTAAATGATTCTCGAATCCAGCGGGTAATTTTTATCAATAGCTGGGAGTAATCAGCTTCGGCTTCTTTCTCTTGTACTAAAACCGAAAGCAAGTCTGTAAATAAGGTGATGTTTCTCTCTAACATCACTAATTCATCTTGGTTAGCGATGAAAACTTCAGTAAACTCACTATCTGGACGTAGCTTCGTTTTGATAGTATTAGAAATTGCAGCTGCCTTGCTGACTCGACTCATAACTCGATTCGTCACCAAAACAGCGATCGCACCTGCCAAAATTGCTGTTACTCCCATACCAGTTAACAGGAGTGATAATTGTCTCTGTAGAGCAAGTTCTGTTTCTGTTGAACTTTTGACACTCTCAAGTCTTACTTCGGGAATTTGTTTGGTAATTAAATTAATGCCGTAGTAGTAAGTAGCTGTTCCAATTGCAACCACAGGAAGGACACTGATGCTTAGTGCCCAAACAATCGCTTTAGTCTTTAAACTCCACTTTTGCTGCCACAGTCTTTGTTTACGATTTCGTCTTGCTTGGTTTTGAGAAAAAGACTGACTCATAAATGAAACCTGGATTGTTGCAATTGAAAATCAGGTAAATAACCTCACCAACAAATTCTACACAAAACTTATTTAATAAAGACTGGCTTTCGGGAGTATTTTAAAGCACTAACCTTTTACTTTGTACCCATAAGGCTTTTTTTCTCTTTGAACTCAAAAAATCAGGTTTGATTAATGGGCTTGGTAACAATCAAATTGCGATCGCTTTGTTTGAATATCTTATTTTCTCATTAGGTGTTGCAATTTTTTGGCAAGACAGCCAAATGAATCAAAAAAGACGCGATGAATCGCGTCTCTACAAATGGTTGTCGCATTCTGTTTTCAAATTGCTATGCGATTAATGGTTGAAGAATAATTCAGAAGTCAGAAATAATTGAATTTCTCCTTAATCTACATAATTTTCAGCTATTCTGGTTGATTAGGACGATTTTCGTGATGAGAGGCTCCGCGATCGCCAGGAAGATGAGGTGGAACGCCTAGTGCATCGATTAATTGTTGTTCAGTGACACTAAGTTTTGCGGCTGCGGCTGCAAAATCGGGTCGAGGTGGACGCTGATTGCGATCGCCAGGCGATAGAACTCACCAGCCGCGAGTTTAATCTTCTAGAATATCTCATGCGCTCTCCCGGACGGGTTTTTACTCGTACCCAAATCTTGGAACACGTTTGGGGCTACGACTTTAACCCCAACACCAACGTCGTGGATGTTTGCATTCAGCGAATTCGTAAAAAAATTGATCCCATTAATGAAGCAGTCTGGATTGAAAGCATTCGAGGGGTTGGATACAGATTTCGCAAGCCAGATTCTTCCTCATGAAACTCTCTTCCTTTCGACTCCGCATTGCCCTGTTGTCTGCGGCTCTAGCTGGAAGCGCATTAGTGGGATTTGGCGCAGTTTCCTGGTTTCAGATTTACAATGCTAAGATTAGCCGCCTAGATGCAGAACTATTAAATCACTTGATGCGGGCAACTCGTTCACCCGATCGCGAACGATGGCAGCTTTACGCAGACTCATTACCTTATGCCTTCGGTGGCGGAACAAATATAAAAATCCCCATCGCTCTGCTGGTGCTTGATCCAAACGGCAACATCCTTAATGCCATCAAATACAATCTCGCCAACGGTTGGATAAAGATTCGCACTAATCAAACTCCCACGACTCTCCACGTGACTATTGCCAATGCATCCCAAGATATTCCAGTAAATGAATGCGATCGCATTTTTGACCGCTTTTATCGCGGTGATCCCTCACGTAACCGCAAGGTAGAAGGAATTGGACTGGGACTGAGCCTAGCTCGTGAAATTGCCCGCGCACATGGTGGCGATCTCACCCTTGACTTAACACCTTTTGGTCAAACAGCGTTCACCCTCACCTTACCAATGAAGTTACAGAATTGAGCGATCGCAGAAGTGCCCACTAGTGCTGTGAGATCGAAACAGCCCGTTGAGGATTGCCGAGTTGTACAACATACTATGGGTGAAACCTAGATATCTCCAGGATATTCATCCCACTGTTGTGCCGATAAAATCAAGAGTTAGGGGAAAATAACAGTAAAATTATTTTACAACTCTTAGAACTGCGGCGCTGCATCGGTTGGGTAAGCCAGGATGTATTTTTATTTCATGGTACGGTTGCTGAAAATATTGCTTATGGAAGCTTTGACGCTAGTCACAACGAAACTATCCACGCTGCCAAATTAGCTGAGGCTCATGAATTTATCCTCCAACTACCCCAAGGATACGATACTATCGTCGGTGAAAGAGGTCAGAAACTTTCTGGTGGACAAAGACAAAGAATTGCCATAGCCCGTGCTATTGTCAAAGACCCACCAATTCTGATTTTGGACGAGGCGACCTCTGCGGTGGATAATGAAACTGAAGCGGCTATTCAGAAATCGCTGGCTATGATTACCCAGAATCGAACGACAATTGCGATCGCTCATCGTCTTTCTACAATTCGTCATAGTCATTGTATTTATCTGATCGATCATGGTCAAATTGTCGAGCAGGGTCAGCATGAGGAATTACTAACACTGGATGGAATTTATGCTCTTTTGTGGCGTGTGCAATCTGGGATTTAACAGCAAGCAAAATCTACTGCGGAAAAACCTTTATAGTATCACTGGCGATAGATAACTCTACCCTTGTACCCACAGGTAAGGCCATATCTTTCAGTGTTCGCGCATGGAGTTCTTTACCAGAGGGAGTTTGTAAACAATATTGATACTCACGTCCTAAAAAGCGTCGGGTGCGGATGACTACGGGCGCATCGGTATTAGGCTTTAAGATAAAATCTTCTTGGCGGATCATGATTTCACCATTATCATCGGTATGATTTGCTGTTAACTCAAAACTGCCGATTTCTGTTTTCCATAAATTCCCTTGGCGATGGGCGGGAAGAAAATTAGCTTGAGTCACAAATTCAGCGACAAATCTTGATGCTGGATGAGTATAAATTTCTTCTGGTGTGCCTATTTGTTCTAAATGCCCTTGGCGCATCACACCTACTATATCTGAAA
>JBGTMK010000344.1:0-9876 GCA_041743605.1 Nostoc sp. | reverse complement strand
GTCATTGCGAGCTTTGCGAAGCAATCGCAAAGTCTCTGGGATTGCTTCGCAAAGCTCGCAATGACTACACATAATTTGCATGATTTCTTAACTCCTAAAAAGCCACAGAGTCAACACCCTACTCTGGCAGCTACACACCCTACTGGCGTGGCAAGGCTAAAATGTTACAAAAAAATTGTAGGTTGGGGAGCCACTGCGTTGCGCGGGTTCCCCGCATTGTAGCAAGTGGCCTTGGAGGCTTTGCCAAAGCCAACATCAATTATGTGTCTTGGGTTGCGCTTTGCTCCACCCAACCTACGTCTAATGCACTATTTTTTTGCTTGCCACGCCACTACTTTTGAACTTTATTTACAGCAGTTTGCAAGTAAATAAGATGCAAAATGCAGGAAGTGAAGTACTCCGGCTTGCTTCGCTGAAGCCGGAGCTTCACAAAGACAACCATCATCGTTTCGCGTCTCATTCGCAAACTCTTACAGTTGGCGCACTAATGGCTGACCATCTTTAACTTCACCAATCAAAACTAAATCGACACAGTTAACGAAGATACCATTTTCCAAAACGCCGGGAATGTTATTCAATGTCTTTTCTAGTCCGGCTGGATCTTCAATAGAGTCAAATCTGACATCTAAGACAAAGTTTCCTTGGTCAGTAATTACTGGGCCAGCTTTTTTTACACCCATACGGAGTTCTGGTTTGCCACCAAGTTTTTTGATGGCATTGGTTACAGGAGTAATTGCCATTGGAATCACTTCCACAGGAACAGCAAAACTAGAACCCAAGCGGTCTACTAACTTGCCACTATCTACGACGACGATGAACTGTTCTGCTAAGTAGTCTACAACTTTTTCGCGGGTATGTGCTGCACCACCGCCTTTAATCAAATTCTTCTGCGGATCGACTTCATCTGCGCCATCAATGGCAATATCGATGTGATCAATCGCGTCTAAGGTGGCGAGAGGGACACCATACTGCTTCGCCAGCACTTCTGACTGAAACGAGGTAGGTATACCAATGATATCTTTGAGTTCACCAGACTTGAGGCGATCGCCCAAAAACTGAATCGTATATGCTGTAGTTGACCCCGTACCCAACCCCACAATGGAACCCGATTTGACTAGGGCTGCGGCGGCTTTGCCAACTTCTTGCTTCATCAACTTTACGGGATCTGCTGCTGCGGTCATTGCCAAAACTCCTGAAAAACTGACTATAGTCCATAGTAGTGGTCAGATAACGCCAAAAGACGAAAGGTAAAAAACAAGTTTTTGCTGATTTCTACTCCCTCGATGATTAAAATTAACTAACACCCTACGTAGCTACGCAACATTGCCCAGTTTAAATTCGTCCCTAACTGAGTTACAGGTTATTAGGATACACCAAATTTTGCGTTAATCTCAGTAACGTAGTTTTTGAAATTCACATTAGCAGCTAAAAGTGGTTATGGTGATGCGTCAGCTTTCAATTACTCTATCTTTAATGGCAATACTACAAAGCTTGCCAGCAATTGCTCAGAACTCAGCGCCAGAATCTACTTCTGGAATTCCATCTGATTCCATTCAACAGGTAACTGCTGTTAAATGGATGACAAACTTTTCTGATGGCAATTTTTATCCAGAAAGGTTACTGAGTAGGGCAGAATTAGCCTCAATTATGGTGAAAACATTTCGCCTAGATAAAAGACAAGCTGTTAACAAAGGAAATTTAACCATTCCAGATGTGCCTCGTTCTCATTGGGCATTTAATGATATACAGACAGTCTTAAAAACTGACATTATGAAAGGCTATCGGGGCAATGAATTTTTCCCTAACCAAAAGGTGACAAGGGCAGAAGCTCTTGCTATTTTCGCCCAGGCTTATGGTGTATTTCAGTTTCCTGATGAGGCTGTTAATGAGATTCTGGCTTCACATCCAGATGAAAAGTCTATCCCAGCTTGGGCTAGAAAAGCGATCGCTACAGTAGCTACTGAAGGATTTCTGAACGCAGATGCTCAAGGCAACATTTCTCCATTAAAACCTGTAACCCGTGGAGATATGGCTTATGTATTGAGTAAATATTTGCAACGACAACAGCAACAACCAGAAACACCAGAAGTTCCAATTATTCCAAATACTCTACAATCTCCTTAGCTGAACTTTATGCGGCTTAGGGAACTGGAAAAAATAAATCTCCCTTTTGGGATAACATCATTGATTTCAAGCTTGATCATCCCTAATACCAATTCTGTATGAAGATGCACATCATAAATACCCCCCTGTAGTCCCCCCTTTATAAGGCAGGGCTGTTTCATTCCATTTCAAACAGGATTTGTCAAGATGGTTAGCAAGAAAATTGTCAGTAAGCGTGACGAAGAGATGAACATTTAAGCACTGAAATATCAGTAAAATAGTTGGTTTCATCGGCACGTCGGTAACAAAATAACTAATTTTTAATCGCTAGAACCCTTGATTTTTAAAGCTCTTTAGGGAATGAAACAGCCCTGCCCAAGCAAGGGGGGACGGCGATAGCCGGGGGGTGAATTATATGCAGCTTCACAAAGAAACGGTATAACCCCCTTAAAATGAGGGAATTAGAACAAGCCTTTTTAAGGGTGGGTAGGGACTTTTGTCGGTCTAAATCAATAAAACAGTAATAATAACTACTAGTATCGAATTAAGTATATGCGGTTATGTCTTTTTATATGCACAAGTTACGCCAAATTGGCATGACGCAACCGATAAGAAACTGCTAAAAAGTTAATAAGCTAAACCACATCTAGTTTGCATATATAAAAATTTATATAACTCTTGTGGGATAGGCAAGATGCCATTGGTGTCAACTTAACCTCAAAGCAAGTCTATAACTAGCTTTTAGATTGCCTCGTTCCCAGTCGGAGACTGGGAATGCTCGTCCTTGAGGCTCCGCCTCCCTTACTGGCGGCAGAGCCGCTTTTGAGTTGCATTTCCAGCCAGAGGCTGAAAACGCGATTTGAAAAACGAGCTAAGTACAACATCTTTGCAAAAACAGAATAAACATCAATAGCTAAACTGTATAAAGGCTATTTGTTTACCTTGATAGTCTCATGTAAAATTGGCAAAATTCTGACAATTTTAAACTCCCTAAGATGATTATGCTTACGGGGTAAGTTGACAGTGAAAACATCCTTGCGTTGCGGTTAGCTAACTATATTTACCTGTCTAAAATAACTGGAGCCTTTCTAGTTATTTTAGCCAGCTATTTAAATGACTTTAGAGGGTTTTAGATACATGAATAGCTTGTTGTTTGTTTCTCATTGGCTACCTCAAAAAATAATTAGCAACCTATTAATAAAATTGTTAAATTTAAAGAATAGACATTTATTTGTTGTTGATGTATTAGGTTTTTTGGTAACAACGTTTTTAGCCCTTAGTTTATGTTTAAATAGTAGTTTTTCTATCCAAGAGTATAAAGCGAGATTAGGAATTACAACAATAGTTTTTTTAGCCGTTAAACTAACTGTATTGTGGAATTTTGGTTTTTATAGGCTTTACTGGCGCTATGCCAGTATTGAGGAACTTATATATATAACTATGTTAATGGGTATTGCGGTAGTCATTCAAGCTGTATTGTTTGATGCTATGCGATTTATACCGGATTTAGCAATGGATAAACTGCCACAATCACTACCATTAATCGACGGTTTACTCTCGTCTATTTTTATTGGTGGGCTGCGTTTTAGTATTCGGATTGTAGACAGAATTAGCCAGCAACGTCAAGTATTTAAGCCACAAGACCGCGTGTTGATAGTTGGTGCTGGCAATGCTGGCGTTTCTCTTCTACAAGAAATGCAAAGAAATCCTCAATTAGGGTTTCATCCTGTTGCTTTTATTGACGATGATCCGCACAAGTTTCGTGCATATATACGCGGCATTCCTGTAGTAGGCGATCGCTATCAGATTCCTGATGTTTTAAAATCTCTCAAAATCCATAAAGTTATCATTGCAATGCCTACAGTTACAGGTGGAGTCATTCGGGAAATTCTAGATATTTGCAAAGCGACTGGAACTCAAACTAGTACTTTACCAGGTATACATGAAATCCTTAATGGTCGTGTGCGAGTTGACAGCATTCGGGATGTACGAATTGAAGATTTGCTCAGACGAGAACCTGTACAAATAGATATTGATCAAGTTGCTCAATTTCTCAAAGGTAAAACAGTACTGATCACAGGGTCAGGTGGATCAATTGGTAGCGAACTTTGCCGTCAAATTTTTAAATGCAATCCTGCTGAAATGATACTGGTAGGACATGGAGAAAATTCTGTGTTCAATATTCAACAAGAATTAGAACAACTTATTCAAGTGATTGAAAGTGAAGACAAATCTTCAAGAAACATTCCTCGTATTTCAACTTTTATTGCAGATATTCGCTTTAAGTCTCGATTAGAATATGCATTCGAGCTATTTCAACCTGATGTAATTTTTCACGCTGCGGCTCATAAACACGTCCCACTAATGGAATTACATCCAGTAGAAGCAATCACCAACAATGTCATGGGGACAAAAAATTTACTAGAACTGTCACTGCAATATGATGTGAAGCATTTCGTGATGATTTCTACAGACAAAGCAGTTAATCCTACTAATGTTATGGGTGCTAGTAAGAGAGTCGCTGAAATGTTAGTGCTGCAAGCCGCAAGACAAAGTGGTAAACCCTACGTTACGGTGCGCTTTGGCAACGTTTTAGGTAGTCGCGGTAGTGTAGTTCCCACCTTTAAAAAACAAATTGCAGCAGGTGGCCCAGTAACCGTTACCCATCCAGATATTCGTCGTTATTTTATGACGATTCCAGAGGCAGTTCAACTCGTTTTGCAAGCTACTGTACTTGGTTGTGGTGGTGAAGTCTTAATGTTGAATATGGGTAAACCTGTAAAAATTGTTGACTTAGCCAAAGAATTAATTCGTCTTTCAGGATACGAAGTTAACCAAGATATTGAGATTGTATTTACTGGTTTGCGTCCAGGTGAAAAGTTATTTGAGGAATTATTTATTCCTGGAGAAGAATATGAACCAACCGAACATGAAAAGCTGTTAGTAGTCAAAAATGCTAGTAAGATGATTCCAGAAAATTTGTCTATTACTGTAGGCGCTTTATGTCAAGCAGCAGCTAAAAATGATACAAGTTTTATTCTGTTTTTACTTGAGCAACTAATACCAGGATATAAACCAAAACACTTAGATAATTATGCGACATTAAATATTTCCAGCAATACTTCTGTCAGAATACTGGCACAGATGAAACCTTAAGGAGGATAAATATGTACAAAAATTATAAGCCCAACAGTATTTCACAAATATTGGATAGAGTCTCTAGAATTAACAATGGATATTTAGCTGGGATGAAAAATATAGCCAAGACTTTTGTCACAAGAAGAAGTGAATGGTCAATTGGAATCTATACAGGTGAATCTCTTTTTGATTTTGCTTGTCCAGAAACAATCAGTAATCCAGTTTTGACTGCTAAGGATATCACAGATGTCCCCGCCCACTTTGTTGCTGACCCATTTATGGTTAGTGAGGATGGCATTTGGTATATGTTTTTTGAAGTACTAAATAGTTTTCAAGATAAAGGAGTAATCGGATTAGCAACTAGCAACGATGCATATAAATGGAATTACCAACAAATTGTACTTGATGAACCGTTTCATTTATCTTATCCATACGTGTTCAAATTTCAAAACGAATACTATATGATTCCAGAAACTTCTCAAGCCGATTCTATTCGTTTATATAAAGCAACTAATTTCCCAAAAAAATGGACGTTTATCAAAACCTTGCTTGATAAAAGGGATTTTGTAGATCCTAGTATTTTTCAATACAATAATCTGTGGTGGCTATTGACTGCAACATCAGAAGACCGGAATATTCTGCGTCTTTATTATTCTCAAGATTTGATAGGTGGCTGGGTTGAGCATCCTAAAAGTCCTGTTATTGAGGGAAATAAAAACAACACAAGGCCAGCCGGTAGAGTTGTAGTACTCGATGACAAAATTATTAGATATACCCAAGATTGTGAGCGTATTTATGGGAATAAAGTTCGAGCATTTGAAATCACTAAACTGACAACGACAAGTTATCAAGAGAAAGAAGTTAAAGGAAATCCGGTTATCAAAGCAAGTGGAATAAGTTGGAATCAAATAGGTATGCACCATATTGATCCTCACAAAATTGGCACAAATAAATGGATAGCGTGTGTGGATGGAAAGCGAGATAGATTAGTTCTCAAACAAAATTCAATATTAGCAATTTTGCAAAAGCGGATAAATGCTCGTTCCAAGGTTGATAATTAAGAATTATTACTGTATTAATGAATTTAATTTTCATCATCAAGTGAGGAAAAAAAGATGTTGATTGTTACAAAGAAATTTATCTTTTCAGTGGGAGAAGTCTGGTTTGATGAAGATCCACCAGAATTAGGTAATGTCGATGTACTCCATTACAGACAATGGATACATCCGATTAAAGGCGGTCAGTCAGATGAATTTCATACAAGATTAATTGACCTAACTAAAAGTCAAGATGAACTGTGGGAAAGTATTAGTAGCAATGATAGATATAAGATTAGACGAGCGGAGCAAAAAGACCAAGTTATTTATGAATACTTTGAGCATATAGACTCTGATATTATCAATGAGTTTTCCGATTTTTATGATTCGTTCGCTTTTCAAAAAGGGTTAGCTAAAATCAATCGAATCCAACTAAAAAATCGGGTAAATGCGGGTGCAATTGATGTTTCACGCATTAAGCTAAATAATGGGGAATCTTTAATTTGGCACGTTTATTATCGTAGTCCTAATAGAGTTCGCCTTTTGCATTCTGCTTCACTTAAAAATAGTAATGATACTTCATATCAATCGATTTTAGGACGAGCGAATCGTTACCATCACTGGCAAGATATAGTGAGATTTAAAAATTTAGGAATTTCCGTTTATGATTTTGGAGGCTGGTATACCGGAAACACTGATCAGGAGAAACTAGGTATTAATCAGTTTAAAGAAAAATTTGGTGGAGAAATTGTCAAGAATTTTAACTGTATTAATGGCATCACAATCAAGGGCAAACTATATTTACATTTGTTGAAAATTTATATGAGTTTATCTCAATTACCATTACCACGCTTATCGAATTTTAGATTTTAGATTTCGGATTGAATAATTCTAAGGGACTCCCAAATAAAAAAATATACAACTATTTATTGTGGGGTGGGCGTCTCGCCCGCCCATAGTCAAAGGCGGGCAAGATGCCCACCCCACAAGATTGGATAATTTATTTCTTGGAAATCCCTAAATTCTTCCCAATACGGTATGAAAATGTGGCGTTTGCAAAGCTTAGTTGATTACTGGAAGCAACTGACAAGCGGCTCTATCAATCGCCAAATTTTTGGTGCAGCGATGATAGTTGGTTTATTAACAGCATTGGTGAAAGTTGCTGCTGTAGCTAAAGAATTGGTGGTAGCTCAAAGATTTGGTACTGGAGACGACTTAGATGCATTTTTAATTGCCTTATTAGTTCCTTCTTTTATCATTAATGTCGTTGCTGGTTCTTTTAATACTGCTCTTATACCCGTCTATATGCAGGTGCGAGAGCAGGAAGGTATAAAAGTAGCCCAAAGGCTTTTCTCTGGAGCCACAATCAGCGGTTTGGGACTATTAGGAATCACGACAATAGTCATGGTAGCTAGCGCTCACCTGTATTTACCATATATTGCCGCTGGGTTCAGTCCCGAAAAGTTAGATATGACTTTTCATTTGCTCTGTGCGATCGCACCTTTTGTTCTCTTAAGTGGGATTATTATCATCTGGAGCGCTGTATTGAACGCAGGAGAGCGTTTTGCTCTAGCAGCTTTGTCACCTATTATCACTCCAACTATTAGCGTCTTATTGCTCTTAATGCTCAAATCTTGGGGTATTTTCGCTTTAGCTGTGGGGTTAGTCTGCGGTGCAGCAGTAGAAATAACTCTTTTAGGAGCAGCATTGCACCGACAAGGCATTTCATGGCTTCCCAAATGGTATGGGTTTGATACTCATCTACGTCAGGTTGTTAGCCAGTATTTACCAATGATTGCAGGTGGTTTTTTGATGTGTAGCACAAATCTAGTAGATCAATCTATGGCAGCAATGCTGTCGCCTGGTAGTGTAGCAGCACTGAGTTACGGTAACAAGCTCATTGCCTTCCCGATATCTTTAGCTACTACAGCATTAAGTACTGCTGTGATTCCCTATTTTTCCAAAATGGTAGCTGCTAAGGATTGGATAGGTACAAGCCGCACACTTAAGCGATATATGCAAATCATTTTTGTTACAACTACTCTACTGGCAGCATTCTTGTTTATATTTTCTGAGTCTATAGTCCAGATACTCTTTCAAAGAGGTTCGTTTACAGCTAACGATACTCAATTAGTAGCTCAAATCCAAAATTCCTTTGCCTTACAAATACCTTTTTATGTCGCAGGAATTTTGGCTGTTAGGTTAATTTCTGCAATGCAATTAAATCATATATTGATGTGGGGTTCTGCTTGTAATTTAAGCATCAATATTTTTCTGAATTATGTGTTTATGCAATGGTTTGGTGTTACAGGTATCGCTTTATCTACTGCTTGTGTTTATATTTTCTCATTCTTCTTCTTAACCTATTTTGCCAATAAAAAACTAATAATTTTTTCTGCAAATTGAAACCAATTCATTATTTACAAAAATGAGACTAACACTGATTATTTATTCACTGACTTATGGTGGTGCGGAACGTGTCATGTCAATCATGGCAAATTACTGGGCAGCCAAGGGATGGCAAATTACTATATTGACATTTGATGACAATAAAATACCCCAATTTGATTTAGATAGTCGTGTTCTGTATACTCCGTTAGGCATCGCTAGCAAATCTCCCAATGCGATTATCGGTATCTATAATAATTTGAATCGCATCGGAACATTACGAAATGCAATTATCAACAGCAAACCAGATGTTGTGATTAGTTTCATGTCTAAAATTAATGCGCTCACTTTATTAACAACGAGATGGTTGAATATACCAGTGGTGATATCTGAACGTAGTAATCCAATAAAAAGTTATTTAGGTGGGGCTTGGAAACAACTACGACAACAGACTTATCCATTTGCAAATCGGATTGTTTTTCAAACTAAAAGAGCGAGAGATTGTTTTCCATTAGAGGTACAAACTAATAGCTGTATTATCCCTAATATGGTTGTGCTACCACCGATAGAAAAACAATCATCGGACAAAGTTTTAAGAGAGCGATCGCTCGTTGCGATGGGACGCTTTGTCCCAGAGAAAGGCTTTGATTTACTGCTGCAAGCCTTTGCACAACTGAAGGATCGTTATCCAGAATGGACATTGACAATTTTGGGAGACGGTAAACTACGCCCAGAGTTGGAATATTTGCGTAACCAACTTGGATTGAGCGATCGCGTTTATTTTCCTGGAATGGTGAAAAATAACTATGATTTTTTGCAGCAAGCGGAGATTTTTGTTATGTCTTCCCGCTTTGAGGGTTTTCCTAATGCCCTCTGCGAAGCGATGGCATCTGGATTACCAGTCATCTCTACAGATTGTCCCAGTGGCCCACGAGAGATTATTCGTGATGGCATAGATGGCATCTTGGTTCCAAATGAAGATGTGTCAGCATTAGCCGCAGCAATGGAACGACTGATGTCTGATGAAGAACAACGGAAATCTTTAGCTGTTCGTGCGCCAGAAATAATCGAACGATTCAGCGTAGAGAAAATTATGGGAATGTGGGAAGAAGTATTGGCTGAAGTTATTACTGACTTTTCACGTATGGAAAAGCCGATGAAAAACCTAACCCCCTAACCCCCTTCCCGACGCGGGAAGGGGAAAATTCAA
>JBGTMK010000343.1:0-11969 GCA_041743605.1 Nostoc sp. | reverse complement strand
GGTCTGCTTAATATAATCCAATCTTTCGGCTGTAAAATTCCGAAACACTGATATACAAGGTGTCTGGCAAGCTGGGATGAATTGCCATAACCCTGTAAATCTAAACTCAAAATCCTGATAATCTGCAAACAAACCCGATTTTCTGCCATTATCAAACCCCAAAACCTGAAAGCCAATTACATGAGGTTTATCTCGCGGCGGAAAATGTATCACCCTTGGATAAACCATCAGCCGTACATAATCACTACCACTGTTACGAATCTGTTTTTTTAAAAAATCAAATATCAGTTTTTTTTGAGGGGCATGATATAAAGCATAGTCCCGATTTTCAATTGATATAGTCGGATGAGGTTTAGCTTTGAGATCCACAGTGCCAGCAATTACCCCAATAGCCTGAAATATAGAAGAGTTTTCCGGTTCCGAAGTGCTATCACTCTTATCTGACTCTGGCTGTGTGTCTGGTATAGATTCAATGAGTCGTCCACTAGGAATGATCGTAATGATTTTTTTCGGCTTGGCTGGCTCGTTGCTGGGGTTAATCATTATTGGGACTCTTCGCACCTACACAAATCATTGTAGAATTTTCTATTGAGGTATGAAGTTTACCGCTTCTACAAAAGTGCGATTCATGAATTCTCTGTAAAGAACGTGATTTTTTTTCGGAACTTGCTACCATGTAAGCTGTATATCCCTACATACCGAACCACCTATACAGTAACCGGGGCATTAAATCTATGAAGCCCCATGTAAATTTATCGCGCTTTGCTGCTACTGCTCTCTTGTAAAAACTTGAGAGCAGTTTTGCATTCTCAATCAGCAATCGTTTTGCCACTAGTACCAAACGGTCTAAATATTATATGAATTAAATAACATAAAAAAGAGAGTAGATTAACTACCCTCTTTTTAAGTTCTATTTATTATTATCTTTTCGCTTTAACTTTTTTTGTACCCGCTCCTGCGAAGGATTTCCATCCGGCTTTTGATAAATGGTAGCTATTAAACAAGTTGTTTTACCAAACATCTCTATATACGCTTTATCGTGTACAGCCAAACTAAAAGAGATAACAAGCATCGGAACAGCGATGACCGCAAAGTATTTATTGAAAAAATCCCACTGCATAAGAAATCTCCCTAGAGCATAGGACTGTGAAAATAGCTTGCATTAAATTCAAGCCAAAGACACTTGCGGTATATAAACTATAACTATCTATAATATACAAACTCCAATAGTATAATTACATAGTTATAGAAATAATTAAGTCACTTGATTGAAAGTATTACCTGGGGTAGCCACGACCGCGATCACCTTTCTGTCTTAATTAAAGAACGAAATCGTTATTTCGTTAAATCGCTAATTCTTGCTTAAACGAAATCTCTCTGTACGATTAAGCGAAAACACGATATAACTAATTCGCTATAGGGCGAAAGGACGAAAGTTGATGACCGTATTGGTGGGTGTCATTTCTCAAAAAGGGGGGGTAGGTAAAAGCACCCTTGCTCGGCTCATTGCTCGTGAATATGCTGCTGCTGGCTGGGATGTAAAAATTGCCGACCTAGATATTTCTCAAGGTACGAGTACGGATTGGAAACAACGCCGAGAAGTCAATGGTATCCAGCCGGAGATTGCAGTTGAACCATTCCGCACTGTTGCTCAAGCTCTGAAACACGCCTCGGTTTATGACCTCATGGTTATGGATGGGCCACCGCATTCTATGCAAGGGACACTGGAAATTGCCCGTGCAAGTGATTTACTTGTCTTACCCACTGGCTTATCACTGGATGATCTCAAACCGTCTGTACTGTTGGCGCATGAATTGGTAAACGCCAAAATTCCTACGGATAAAATTAACTTTGTTTTATGTCGAGTTGGCGATCGGGAGAATGAAATTGAGGATGCCCGATCATATATTCATAAAGCTGGATATGTCACAGTGGCTGGTTCAATTCCAGAAAAGACTGCTTACCGTCAGGCAAGTGATAACGGTCGTGCTGTTTCTGAGGTCACGTTTCCTACTTTGAAGCAACGGGCAGAACAAGTCGCCCAAGGAATTATTGATCTATTGAGTGAGCAAGAGTCCTAATTATGTCAACTAAACCACCTCCACCACCTCGCAAACCAAGCAAAGGTGAACCCCCTAGCATTAAGGAAACAAAAGATAACTTGGAGAAACCCGATCCAGGTGAAATTTCCAACCTGAATTTTAAAGTGCCTGCCGAGTTTAAAAAGGATTTTAAGATTGCGGCTGCTACTTACGGTTGTACCCAAGTCGAGCTATTGCAACGGATTTTTAAATACTGGACAGATAATCATGGCTAATCGTTATTTCGTCCTTTCGCTAAATCACGAAATAACGATGGCACTCTTAAGTGATGACAGCGATCGCTCTTTTAGCACTTGTAAATACTCCTTGTTCACGAGGGAGGGCTGAAACCCTGGTTTTTAGTTCATTTCCAAAAGTTTCTGATTTACTGGTAATGAACGAAAACGATAATTTTGTGTTGACACCAGGGCGATATGTAGGTATTCCTGATGAAGTGGAGGATGGGGTGAGCTTTGAGGAGAAAATGAGTGAGCTTACAATGGCATTAGGTGAGCAAATGCGAGAGGGGCAATTGTTAGATGAGGAGATTAAACAGCAATTGTTAAAGGTGGGATTTATCGTTAGTGATGAGTTAGTTGATTTTTAAGGAGATGAATATGACTCAAGTTATTTTGAAACAGCTTAATCCCATTGTTATAGAAAAACTAAAACGTCTGGCTCAGAGTCATCACCGGACTTTGGAAGAAGAAATCACATCAATCCTTGAGGATGTAACGGAAAATACACCGATAATTACATCTAAAAGTAGGGACTGGTCGCCTGGTTTTTTTGAGCAGACTTGTGGTGGCTGGCAGGGGGAATTGTTAGTTAGAGAGCCTCAGCCAGAAGCACAGGAACGAGAGCCGCTATTATGAGTTATTTGTTAGATACTAATGCCTGTATTCGGTATCTTAATTCCAGTAATAATCCAGTTTTTTATCGCTTAAATTCACTGCCACCAGATGATGTTTTTCTGTGTGATATTGTAAAATTTGAGCTTTATTACGGAGCTTATAAAAGTTCTAATAGAGACAAAAATTTGGCAACATTAAAGATATTTTTTGATGAATTTTTTAGCTTACCTTTCGATGGTCAATCGGCAGATATTTGTGGTTATATTCGTTCTGAATTGAATAAAAAAGGAACACCAATTGGAGTTTATGATTTACAAATTGCTTCAATTGCCCTTGCTAATAATTTGGTGTTGGTAACTCATAATGTGGGAGAGTTTAGCCGTGTGGAAGGGTTGCAGTATGAAGACTGGGAAGTTGCGGTATGAACTAATAAAAATGCATTACTTATTTTTAAGGAGATGAATATGACTCAAGTTATCTTGAAACAGCTTAATCCTATTGTTATAGAAAAACTAAAACGTCTGGCTCAGAGTCATCACCGGACTTTGGAAGAAGAAATCACATCTATCCTTGAGGATGTAGCAGAAAAAGAGGAAGAACAAACAAGGTCTGAGGGCTTTTGGGATATGACTTTACAATTTAGAGAAAGGATGCAGCAGGAGAATATTACTTTTGATGATGCAGATTTTGCGGATCTGCGCGATGCCTACGGCGAGCGCAGCTAGCGCTCTGTCCACAGTCAAGAATTAATGGTTGCTAAAAGTTCTTCTTTTCTTTTTTCTAATTCCGAGATTTTTCGGTTCAAACTTCGGATTTCTGTATTGATTTTTGATAATTCAGCTTTGCACTTTTGAGTTTTTAAATAATCCGACCCATATTTTTCAATTACAAAATTTTCTACCTCATTCCTTAAGAGTTTAAAGCAGGGATTTCCATATAAAGTATTGTGCCGATATTGCAATTTTCCTGATTTGATAGCCTCAAGAATTTCTGCTAGCTCAAGGTTAAATTCTTTTTGGGCTGTTTTATCGCTCAGAGTAGCTCCCTTTTGCCCCCAAGGGGAATTGTCTTCTTCATGATTCATATAGGACTTAGTTTAAAGAACATTGAACGAGATGCTACCATGACAACAGGTACTAAATGTATTAAAACATCTATGTAGCGCAACGGTATCCTAGCATTCCGTTTAAGAGATAAATGGCATCACCGTGCCAAAACGGGAAAATTGTACGCTAAGGCTGAAAGTCTTTGTCTGTCTAGATTTGGGGCGTTATTTTTTTTTGATGGTGCAGAGTATTGGCAGTACTCTGCACCATAAAGAAAGGCGTTAGCTAGTCAAAAGTGATAAATACAGGTGTGCCATTTGCTCAAAACAACTAATTTTTATAGCGTTGAGGTTAGCGTCAGTTCCTTAGCGTACAATTCTCCCGTTTTGGCACAGTGATGCCTAAATCCACGCGAACAGTATGTATCAGCCTTGTCGCTTTGTTGCTAAATTGAGCGTATGTCTGCTCAACCTCAAGGAGCAAAACCATGCCATTTGACATCAATCAACTCAATAATCTCGACTACGACGAAGCTGAACCCCTTCTTGCCGACTACATAGATGGTGTAGTCGAGCAGTTCGCCAAGTCTCCTGAAGGAGAAGCTTATGCCCAAGAACACCCTGAGTTCGGTGGATGGATTGCCACTTTCAAAAGACTTGTCCTACATCTACGAAGGATTCACCCTGCCCAAGATGACTAAGGCAGACGCACAAATCGTTATGGAACATATTCTTCCGCGCAAGCTCACGCTGATGCACAGATCAGAAGCAGAGGATGCCATCTCAGAACTAGTCGCCTTTTGGAACTTCTTGAAGCGGGAGTATAACTTTCGTAGTGCCGGGGCGATCGCAACCTACCTTGCCAAAATCGAAGGCAAGTTCACAGACTGGATGTTTGATCCTGCGAAAGGGGGTATGGCAAAAAGTTTTATTACGAGTGGGATGCAAGCCGGGTTTGACATGACGAGCGAAGAAGGGATAGCAGCCTTTCAAAAAGCTTATAACCAGCAAATCCTAAGAGAAGAACCAAACAACTCTTTTCTTCAGCAATTAGGCAGTCTGTTCACCGGCTCAGAAAGAGAAGCACAGGAAACTGTGTCTAGCTCCAAATCCTCTAAAGAAAAACCGAAGACCAACACAAAAGGATTTGATTCACAGAATTTAGGCAAGAAATCTAAGGGCAAGAAAAGGTAATTAATCTGAAGTTAACACCATACTTTCAACCTCATCTTTAGGTCTTTTCTAAATAAGTTCTGATATTGAGTCACTCATCTGCTTTTGCAAACGCTGACGGTTATCATCATATTTCAACACCGTCTGCACTTGGGCGTGTCTGCTAAAGCGCTGGGTAGCACGGTAATTGCCATTGTTCAGATCCAATACTGTAGTAATCGCACTATGGCGAACACGATGTGGTGACATCTTCTTAGTAATTCCGGCTTGCTTGCATAGCCCATCCACCAGTCGCCTGATTGCCTCTCCGGTTAATCTCGCTCCATTCTTGTGGTAAGCCAGGACGGTGAAAAGCGGGTTATCACCACGTTTCTTCTTACTTGCTTTTATCCAACCTGCGATTGCGTCGGTGGTTTTGTCCGATAGGTCAATAACTTCCTTCTGGCTACCCTTGCCTTTACCCAGGATTGCAAGAGTTTTTTCTTTGGCGTTAAAGTCACGCACATTTAGATTGACTATCTCCTGACGACGCAAGGCATTATCCCAGAGTAACCGCATAATGGCATAATCGCGCTTGCCCTTAAGGGTACTGCGGTCAACCAACGCTATGACTAAAGCATAGTCATCGGCTGGAATGCCCATTGTGTCACGGTAGGTTTCAACCTTCTCACCTTTGACATCATCCAGGGAGAAATTGCAGACTCCCAGCCGTCGCCCCATCTCAACCATTGACTTGATAGCACTAAGGCGACGATTCACCGTAGCTTCAGCCAGTTTTTTCTTAATCAGGTGCGCTTTGTACTTGAGAACCACAGCAACGGCATGACGCTGTTCCAGGTGAAGAAACTCTAGAACCAAATCCCGGCTGGGTTCTTTCTTAACAACGAACAGGAAGAAATCTTTTAGGTCTTTTTGGTATTCGCGCTTAGTGTTCTCACTGCGCTTATCCCCAATCAGCTGCTGAATTACATCAGGATCATTCTCTAAGGAAAAATCTTCCCCGATCGCCAACGCCAGCGAGTTTTCTAGAACACTTAGGTTTTCAGGGTGGATGGGTGTCATTGGTTAGTCAGCAGCACAGGGGCAGCGTCAGTTTAATATTCGATCTACATCTTAGTTGTAAAAGGCGTGTTTATTATTCTAAGTGGTGTGAAAATTGCTATTGTCGCACTATCTCGCAGTAGGGGTGGGGGAGGAGGTTGGGGAGTTATTGTCAGTTGATTGACAATTAAGGAAGGCGATGAAGAGAAATTAAATTAGATGGCAGTGTAAGGGCTGACGATTTGACTAAGTAATAATGCTGTATGAATCTGGAGATTGCGGTTTTGGACTAAGCTCACTCAGAAGAGTCCCGATCGCTGTGGTTACGCCATCGCTCTTTGTGGGGCATTGATATCACGATTTTATGTCTTATCGCATTTAAAATAACAACAACAACAACAGCGTAAATAATTTTAGGCATTTTGGAACGTTGTTAATTTATTATCTGTGTTGAATAAACAACGTATACATCGAGCCACTTTTTCTACGACATTAGTCAGTTTAGCAATCAGGACATCGTTGTAGAAATTTACCCGAAAATAGCAACGCTGTAGAAAATACTAACAACGTAAAATGCTTATTCTATGTAGATTGTAGATGCTGTAAACGACATAAATTATTGATATCATTCCTTCCCGGATAAGGAAAATGTCACCACACAGGGTTAGGCACTCGGCGATTACGGCGGCGCTTGATGCCACTGATGGGAATATCAGAAAGGTGCAGAAATTGAGCCGCCATGCTGACCCGCGAACGCTGATGATTTATGATGACAACCGGAATAAAGACCTGTGGGAGATGTCGGAATTATTGACTCTTATGTTGAAGAATGCGGATAAATAAAAATTAATATATTGACTAATTAGAGGAGATTACTCTTATTGAATAACTGGTAATTAAATCTGACCGACACCATTATCCAGCCCCCCTGTGCTGGATGTTCGGGTTTTGCTCATGTTGCGGCTTGCCTGAGAAGTCTATACTCGCTTCTAAGTAGCTGGTTGATAAATCGTTGCTATCAGTGAGTGATATCAAATTTATGTGCGTTGTGTACGGCAAGCCATCTGAGTTTTCATACGCAGAGGTGCTAGAGTGACAGGTATAGCACTGGGTTTGGCAATAAAATATCCTTGAGCAAAATTTGCGCCTCGTTCTCGCAACCAGTTTAGTTCATCAATACACTCAATCCCTTCAGCCACAGTAAGAATGTTTAACTTTTGTGCAATTTCTAAAAGTTTTTCAGTAATCCAACCTTTGTACGGGTCTAAATGTATATTTCTAATTAGCTCCATGTCCAATTTTATCAAGTCTGGACGTAACTGATGCAGTAAGTTAAGGCTAGAATAACCAGAACCGATGTCATCAAGGGCAATTGAAAAACCCGCATCCCGGTAGTATTTGAGAACAGTCTTGAGATGGTCTAAATCTTGGGGAGTGTCTGACTCCACAACTTCAAAGACAACCCGCTCATAAGAAATACCTGCTCGGTCGATGGCTTCTACCGTACTCCGTAGACAAGAAACAGGGTCATAAAGTGCCGTTGGTGCAAAATTGATGAAGATTTTTCCGTTCACTTGATGGCGGCTGAACCCAGCGATTGAACTGAGGCGGGCAATGCGATCGAGTTGGGGTAAAACTCCGGCTTCGGTCGCTAACTCTATGATTGGGGCTGGCAGTATTAAATTGCCTTGTGCATCTATTCCTCGCAAGAGCGCCTCATACCCATAAATTTGGGATGTATTCTTCGTAGAAACGATTGGTTGGAAGTAACTGGTGAATTGTTCCTTTTCCATCATTTCCAGCAACCAGTCCGACTGAGTGAACTTGATAAAGCGTTGCAATGAGGCCATGTCACTAAAGTCTTGGAGTTGAGGTTGGATAGTACCTTTAATAAAGAGGACTTGTGTTTCTTTTAATTCTCTCGGTGTGAGGATTTGAGACACATTTTGGGCAATTTCTTGGGCAAGCCCAATTTTGCAGTCTAAACTCAAACCAGGTCGCTCGTGCATCAATTCATACTTAATGGCAAACTGCTGTAAGAAGTTAATAACTTTGTTCAACGTATGTTGAACGGGGAACCAGAGAAAGAGTTTGCCTGCTTCCTTAGCGTGACAGCGTGCAATATTGCGACAGGTACAAGTTTTAAGGTTTAGTGATGTTTTGCTCATAACACCTGATGTGAATTAAATACCTCCCTTGTCTCATAGAGGTTTTGAAACTCGTTCCAAATTATAGATAGGTTTTGAACCATTGACGATATAACAATGGTTTCACAACTCAATTTATATTAGACGTAAATTATTTATTGGTAATCAGTATCCAGCTAACCAGCAAGCCCTACTTGATGAACTTGTTGCCGGATAGGAATCCGAATGATGAACTCAGTTCCTTCTCCGAGGGTTGAGAAGCACTCCAATTTGCCGCCATGTTTCTCTGTAACGATTTGGTAGCTAATGGACATCCCCATTCCGGTGCCTTTCCCAAGCGGTTTGGTGGTGAAGAAGGGATCAAATATTCGTTGTTTAACCTCTTGAGGAATACCGACCCCGTTATCGCTGAACGTCACTTCTACCCACGCGGCATCGATAACTGATGTCCGAATTGTAATTTGATTTGGATTTTTCTTAATCTCCTCATAAGTGCGATTGGCATTGCTCTCTTCTATCGCATCAATTGAATTCACCAAGATATTCATAAATACTTGGTTGAGCTGTCCGGCATAGCATTCTACGAGCGGTAGTGCAGCATAGTCTTTGATCATCTCAATTTCTGGTCGTTCGGGTCTGGCTTTGAGCCGATGTTGCAGAATCAGCAGGGTGCTGTCGATGCCTTCGTGAATATCAACCGCCTTTAATTCAGCTTCGTCCAGCCGGGAGAAGTTCCGCAGCGACAGAACAATCTGGCGAATGCGATCCGTTCCCAGCTTCATAGAAGCCAGCATTTTCGGTAAATCTTCCTGCAAAAACTCCAGTTCGATATCTTCAGCAGCAGTTTGAATTTCAGGGGCTGGGTTGGGATTGTGTTGCTGATACAATTGCACAAATCCTAATAAATCCTCGGTGTATTCCTGCACATGGGCAAGGTTGCCGTGAATAAAGTTGACTGGATTATTAATTTCATGGGCAACACCAGCGACTAACTGCCCCAAGCTCGACATTTTTTCATTTTGCACTAGCTGAGTCTGCATTTGCTTCACTTCGACTAAGGTAGTTTTCAGGGCAGTTGCTTTCTGGCGCAACTGGGCTTCTGACTTTCGCAAAGCTTCTTCAGCTTGTTTGCGCTCGGTAATATCACGACAGACAACAACTCCTCCTTTTAGCACTCCTCTAGCATCTACTAATGGTCTGCCACTAACCAGTATCCATAAACCGTCAGGTGCTTGAGCATGACGCACAAACATTTCCAAATTGTTTACTTTCTCTCCTTTAACTGCCTGTGTTAATGGTAAATCTTGGGCTGCAATTGGTGTTACTTGGTCTGGTAAAAAAAGTCCATATTGTTGTGACCACTGTTGACTTTTTGTATCGGTGGCACCACTTCCAAACATTCGTTCCGCCGCCGCGTTAAAGACTATAAATTTCTCTTGTTCGTCAGCAACAATCACTGCCTCACTCATTTTATCAAGGATCATCTGCAAAATATTAGTTTGTTGTTGCAGAGAGTTTTCAATGAGTTTATATTCACTAATATTATGAAGAATGCCTTGAAAAGCTACAATAGTTCCATTTTGATTCTTAATAGGTGAAATGTTGGTTTTAAACCAACAAAAAGTTTTATCCTTTAGTTGGCATCTCAATTCTAGTCCTGACTTTTTCTCCCGATTTTTTCTAATCTCATTGAGGAAGGTATAACACTTTCGTAAATCCTGGGGATGAATGATGGGAAAAAATGAGTTTCCTATCAAGTCTGAGGTTTGATAACCAAAAACATCAGTAAATTGGGGAGATAAATAAGTAATAATGCCTTGAGTGTCAAAGGAGTAAATAATATCATTAGCATTTTCTACAAGATAGTGAAAACTTGCGGCACTGTTGACAGCAGGGATTTTGGGATTAGTAATAGGTATCAGTAAACCATTGAAAATAATCTTGTCAGTCAGTGGCTGGTCTATTTCAGAGAGAGCTTGGAACCACTTAAATTTGCCATTAGGTAAAGTTAGCCGTCCTGACCAATGCCAGTTCTGTAAAGAATGAATGGCGAAATTCAGCGAGTCTTGAAAACTTTTTTGGTCTTCTGGATGAATAATTGAAATTAAATTGTGAATATCCCCTTGAAGTTCAGATGATTTGACCGCTAGTATACTGTCACAATTTGGACTAATAAAGGTACAAGTATTAGCTCTTTGCTTATCAACAACAATTTGATAGATTATGGTTGAGATTTTATTAGTAATTTGTTGTAATTGTTTTTCAATATGCTCACTATCTATCTGAGTTTTTCCAGAACTAATTAAGTTACTCAATGCCATATCTACCATAGAATGTAAGTCCTAAATTAATTGCTAGTTCCATCCCCAAAATTTTGATTGTTAGAAAATCATTTCAACATTAATTAATATAGGGTAGTGTTACAGCTTTTGAGCGATTAATTGGTTCAATGTAGCCAGTAATTGTTCTTGAACTATTGGTTTAGATAAATAGGCTTCTGCGAGATTCCCTATATATTTTTTAGCCCATTGTTGTGCTAAAGATTCAACGACCGTCTTATTTACTTCACTAGAAATTGATTTTAAATGATTTACTGGAAACTCTTTCACAATAGCCATCAACTTAATATATCCTGATAAAGATGCTCCTGTTATATATCTTAACAATAATTATTTTCATTGTCACGATGTTTATAGTGCTGGCTTTAGTAAGTGCTACCTGAAAATTTTAGAGCAATGCCAGGCAAGAGCTTACGTGATTACCGCTATTTATCAAAGTCAACAACTTTGGGGCAAGTGGGAGCAACGCGATTTTGTGAAGTCGGGCAAAAAAAGTGCGATCGCTAAACTATTGTACGAAGATACGTCAAAAGAAAAGCTCACAAATCTTGCTCTTATTGAAGAAGCAGTGCGGAGCCAAATGCTTTTATCCGATTTGGGGCGTGCCATAAAGAGAATTTACCTTGAATAAATATCGGCTGATTAGTCAAATTATTCTCGTGTCTTAAAGGGTGTCTATTAGACACACGATGTCTGATGGTGTCTGAACTGGTGTCCGAGTAGTGTCTTTGCTAGATAAGGGTTTCAGGCTTCTGGTGTCTGCCGTGTCTGGGGTTGATGTCTGCCAAAAAAGCCCCATTTTTACATACCTCTCGCCAGACACCATCATTCTTTTTCCTGGGAGAGCTTGATAATTCCTTCACCAATCCAATCGGCTAAACCAGCCCCAACAATCTCGTACATCCAGCCCTTGATTTGCTCAACAGAGAATCTTTCACCCTGTACTTTAAAGTTACCCTTAAACTCCCTCACATCAGCTTCAATCCGCTCAGTTCTGATGAGAAAATCGAGTAACTTTTTCGCCAATGGCGAAAGTTTATTCTGTTCAGGTGGGGTATTGTCTGCCAATTTATGGAGATTGAATTCCAGTTCATAAATGCGCTCTAGAGTAGCTTTATCGATAGGGGGATTGGGGTTAGATTCTGCTCGGAGAGCGTCGCTAAAGTCAGATATTTTCGCTGTCATTTTGGGCAGATTAACATCAAGCCATTCGTTAGAACTATCGAGTTTTACCTTAGCAAAACCAGTCGATGAGGGCTGTAGTGTAACTGGATCTACTTCTGCCAAAC